>JAYSUY010001102.1:0-2678 GCA_043718855.1 Saprospiraceae bacterium
AACGCTGACAAACAGGCGAACGGCAACGTGGCTGGCCTCACGGTGACTTACCACGCTTCGGAGACGGAAGCCGAACTGGGCCTCAACCCGCTCGCTTCGCCCTACATTTCGGTGACGAAGAGCATCTGGTCACGGGTGAGCGCAGGTGGCGAGTGCTACGACATCGACATCCTGCACCTTGTGGTGCTGAACAGCCCTGGTGTGGTGCTCTTCCCAACGAAGACCACCTGCACAGGCGCAAACGACGGCGAAGTGAAGGCCATCTTGTTCGACGGCCCGGCTGACTATACGTTCACTTGGAGCAACGGTGTCACGCAAGGCCCCACTCCGATGAAAAACGTGACGCTCAGCAACCTCGCCGCTGGCACATACACGGTGACGGTGACGGACGGCAACAGCTGTACGACTTCGGCTACAGAGGTGGTGAAAGACGGTATTCCGTTTATGATCATCCCGATCGCTGACCTCGGCCCAGTATGCCCGAATACGATGCTCGGCCCAATTGTGCTGCAAACCAACATCTGGGGCGCAGACTTCACTTGGACAGGCGGTGCCAACGCAGGCCTCGCTAACGGCAGCACCAACGCGATGAATCCGATCATCCCGACCTTCAACGCCTTCGGCGCAGCAACGGTGACGGTGAAAGCGACGATGGGCCTCTGCAATGCAGTGGAAACCTTCTCGATTGTGGCTCAAGACATTGTGGCACCGAAATTCGTCAACTGCCCGACCACGCCAGTGATGGAGATGGCTGACCCGAATACTTGCGCATCCAAAGTCAACTGGGCTGCTCCGGTGGCTACCGACAACTGCGGCATGGTGAACACCATCCAAACCAGTGGCCCGGCTTCTGGCACGGCCATCCCAGTTGGATCACACACCATCGTGTACACCACGAGCGACATGGCGGGCAACACCGCTACCTGTTCGTTCCAAGTGATGGTGATCGACGGTCAGGCACCGAACGCAGTGTGCAAAAACATCACAGTTACTTTGGGCCAAAATGGCACGGTGACCATTCAAGCCAGCCAACTCAACGGCGGCTCGACCGACAACTGCCCAGGCTCGCTGACCTACTCGGCTTCGCAGACCACCTTCACGACGGCCAATGTGGGTACCACGATGGTGACGCTGACGGTGACAGACGGTGGTGGCAACACCAGCACCTGCAACGCCTTCGTAGACATCCCGACCTTTTGCGCTGAAAGCGGCAACGAGTACGCACTGTGGAATC
This sequence comes from Saprospiraceae bacterium, assembly GCA_043718855.1. Classification (GTDB taxonomy): domain Bacteria; phylum Bacteroidota; class Bacteroidia; order Chitinophagales; family Saprospiraceae; genus M3007. Next base: position 1,235 of record JAYSUY010001102.1, read on the forward strand.
AGCCTGAGTTCTTCGATGCACTGCACGAGACACAGAACCTGAGCGAATCGACATCTGAACTGAGTTGGGAACTGCCGTACCACTGCCCACAAGGCAACCAGTACGTCCGCTACCGCCTCTTCCTCGATCTCGACAGCGACGGCACGACGGAAACGGTGGTGAGCAACTTCTTAGCCATCGAGGCTGGCATGGTGCGCTTCGGCAATGCCGAAACGCCCAACTTCGCCGGTGGCAACTTGGTGGCCTTTGACAGCCGCGACGTGCCTGCCGATCAGAAGTACCGCTTCGATCTCGAAGTGGAGGACACAGGCACGAAGTACATCGCCAAAGTGCGCTGGACGACGCTGGCCGATCAGAACACTTACTTGGTCATTCGTCCGCCACTGGGCAAGCACCGCATCGAGTGGAGCATGCTGGATGTGTGCGAAGACAAGTTTGAGGTGACTAAACCAGTAGAATTGATCGACTGCAACAAGCCACGTGTGACTTGCGCAGGCAAGTTGACGGTGAACATCGGGCGCAACGGCAAGGCTTACGCCATGGCCGACCAAGTGCTCCGCGCGGCTTCCGACAACTGCACACCGTTCGATCAATTGGCCGTCTCGATGCGCAAAGGCGCAGTAGGCACGACCTTGCCGCTCACAGCGGCTGGCGATCCGGTGCAGAAACTGACCTTCACTTGCAGCGAACTCGGTGTGAACCCAGTGCAACTGTGGGTGAGCGACAAGTCTGGCAACGTGACATACTGCATGATGAACGTGACGGTGAAAGATCCGTCCGATCAGTGCCTGCCACAGGCTACGGGCAATGGTACCGACCGCCAAGAAGCACAAACACCTGATTCGGAAGGAGATGCATTCCGCCTCTTGCAGAACCAGCCTAACCCATTCTCGGATGAGACGGTGATCGGCTTCTACCTGCCAGAAGCCAGTGCTGCCACGCTGACGGTATTTGACGAAAGCGGCCGGACGCTGTACACCGCTCAGGCGGACTACGCGAAGGGCAACAACTCGGTGACGGTGGACAAAACGATGCTCGGCACCGCCAGCGGCATCCTGTACTACCGCATCACGACCGACACAGACAGCGCGACGCGCAAAATGATTTTGACGAACCGGTAGGTTGGTGATTGGTGGATTGGTGACTGGTTGACCAGTCTACCGATCACCGATCACCAAGACACAGCCCCCACTCCGCTTCGGCAGGGTGGGGGCTTTTTTTTGCCGCTGTTGGCGTCCCCGCCAACAGCAACGGCGGAGTGAGCGATCAAGCCTAACCACTCACTCCGCCGCTTCTTGTTCGCGGGGATGCCAACAAGGGCAGCAACATGAATAACTCCGGGTGCAACCCGGTGAGTACAAGCGGAATTTTGAGCAACCCTGAAGGGGTTGAACGTTCAACCCCTTCAGGGTTGCTGGCTATACTCTCCCTCTCTCCGGGTTTC
>JAYSUY010001103.1:0-2676 GCA_043718855.1 Saprospiraceae bacterium
CTAAAAAGGAGGGGAGACGTGATGCCGCATCACGGCGTATGTCGTGGCTCCCCTCCTTTTTAGGGGAGGGGCTGGGGGTGGGGTTGAAAAAAAGCGGGCAGCAGTTGCACCTGCCGCCCGCCAGTGGTCTCCCCCTTTGCCGAAAGGCACCGGTACCTCATTCCTGAAATGGCCGGCACACAAACAGAGTAGGGAAATCACTAAAACTGGTACAAAAATATGAAATTCAACAAGATTTTCCATTCCGCCCTGCTGACGCTCTTTTTTGCAGCGATGTGGACGGTGGTCGGGCACGCGCAATGCGACGTGGGCATTCAGACTCGGCAAGATGACATTGAGTTCACTGTCAAAACCCCGCAGCCGGGCAGCACCTACACTTGGGCTGCCGATGGCGGGCTGACGGGGAGCGGGCTGACCTTCACGGTGCCGCGCGGCAACCGGACCGTCAAGGTCTATCGAGATGGTGCTGAGGCTTCTCGGCTGCCGATCAGCGACGGCGACGAGTGTGAAGGCGAAATAGGGCTGTTTAGGGCCATCAACCCAGACCCCTGCCAGCCTTGTACCTTCAAGTTCATCCCCAATTCGTTCAATGTGCTGAGCCACTTCTGGTCTTTCGGTGATGTAGGCCCGTTATCAACTTCGAAGGAAGCCATGCCGACACACACCTATACCGCAAACGGTTCTTACTCCGTGGTACATCTCATCACCTACGTCAATAGTTTGGGGCAGGTGCTGACCTCGACTTGCACCAGTGTGGTCGTGGTCAACTGCGGAGCGGCCCTGCCCCCGGTGGTCGAGCGCATTGAGTGCTGCCAGTTGTACCTGCGCTTTTGCCCAAGCAGTACGGGCGTAGGCTGTTCTCACTTGTGGGAAGTGCTGAACGCCAGCGGCGCAGTCTGCCAAACCAGCACCGATGCCAGCCCGGACTTTGCCCTGACGGATTTCAACACCTACGACAATCCCTCTGTGCGGGTGCGGCACACCGTTTCGTGCCCAAACGGGGCGGTGACGGTGGAGACCCTCACGCACATCTTCAGCACTGCGGCCCAGGGGATTTTTGTTGGCAACCCATTGGCGCCAGTCACTGCCATATCGCAGTACACTGCGGTGGGTTTGGGTAGCTGCCTGAACAACAACCAGCTACTGTTCCCACAAACGGGTGTACCGACCGTGGTGGGCCGGAACGTTTATGCAGGGTATTTTGGAAATCAACCACGCCGCCGTGTACTTCAATAACGATCAGGTTTGCTTTGCCAACGACGCGGGCGTGGATATTGCCTCTACGCGAAAATGGGCAGTACAAAACAACTCGAAGTTGTTCAACGGCTGTACAAAAGCGTGGCGTGGCATTGAACTCAGGGCTGGGACATCGGGCACAACTACAAAATTGGAGATAGCGGGCTACAACGGAATTTTGTCTGCGCCCTGTACCGTCACTGGGGCCGTATTTGCTGTGCGAACAAATGCAAGAGCTGACATTCGCCTTACCAACTCCACCTACTCCAAAAACTATATCAGCTTATTTGCAGATAACCTTTTTACCAGCTACATCCAGTACAATACGTTCAGTGGTGGTTCGCTTCCACCTTTGGGAACCACCGCTGTATCTGCTTTGACCGGTGAAGCAAACGGGTATTCGCAACAAGGGCCGTTTGCGGGCATTTATATCAAGCCAGCGCCCGCAGCTCAGAACATCCTGTTCAACAACTCGCTCATCAACTACTTCAAGAGCATGGCCAACGGGTACTACTTGGTGAACACGAGATCGAACATCCGGAATCAAGATTTCCAGAACCAGTTGATCATGAGTGGCTATCAAAAAGACCGCACGGGACACGGCATCTATTACCGCCACGATACAGGAACAGGCCAGTTGACCTTGAGCCGCAATACTTTCGCATCGTTGGAGCGCGCCGTCAGGGCCATCAGCGGCATTCCAGGCACTCAGGTGCAGATTACAGACCAGAGCAACACAGCAAACGTCAACTTCGGCTTTATGCTGGAGCAAAAAGCAGGGGGCCGGTTCAACAACACATTTATTGGTGGCAACGGTGTCGTAAACACCATCGACAGCAAGATGGTAGGAGTAGGGTTTGAGGTGGAAAACGGCGCCAGTTTGGTCAGCACGGTCAACATCACGGGCAACACCTTCATCATAAAAGGCAAAGACGGGGTGCTGCTCTCCGGGCCGAACCCAGGCATGAACAACGTGACCGTGAAGGGCAACACTTTCACAACTGCTGCGAGCGGGGTGAGAAGCGGCGTTCACCTGCTCAATTTCCAGGGCGCTCTGGTGGATGCAACAAATGTGATGAACCTATTCATAGGCAGCAGCCCTTACAGAAGCGGTGTATGGCTTGAAAACTCTAGGAACTGCACCATCAAAAGCAACGTGGTGAACAGCAACTTTCTTCCCGGCAACCTCCCCCCCACCAGAGGTATTTTCTTGGAAAACAGCACGAACAACTTGCTGGAAGACAACCGCTTCAACAACACCACTTGGGGCCTGTGGGTGTTCGGCACCAGCTCCTGCCCCGACAAAATCCGCTGCAACCGGTTCTCCAGCAACGCCTTCGGGATATACTACTCCGCGATGGCGCAGACGGGCGATCAAAACAACACAGGGAACAAGTGGGAAGGCCCACAACCTTCGGCTACAAACGGGTTGATTGGGGC
>JAYSUY010001104.1:0-7409 GCA_043718855.1 Saprospiraceae bacterium
CCGGGGGTGGGGTTGACGTGGGCGAGGGGCCGAAACTCATCCACCCCATCCTACTTTCCACCATCTCCTCCAGCCCCATCTCCCCCGTGAGCAGCAGGATTTCGGCTGCGCTGAGCGCATCGGAGGGGGTGAGCAAATATTTCAAACAAGCCAGCACGAGTTTCGCTTCGGGCATTTCCAGCAGCCCATTACGACTGATGGCTGCTTTCAGCCCGGCCCGGTGGAGCGCGTCGGCCATGTCGAGGCAACCCTTGTTGCTGCGGCACAGCACGGCGATGTCGCCGGGGCGAGCGGGACGAGTCTCAGTGCGTTTTTTATTGTAAATCAGTGTTTTGCGGTCAAGCAGAATAGAGATTTGGTCGGCGATGCAGTTTTCGAGCCAAGGTGAGCCGGGGGCTTTGCGCTCGTCGAGAGCGGAGCGAAAGTGCCAGTGGATGAGTGGGAGTGAGGGGTGAGGGGTGAGGGGTGAGGCAGCGCGGTCCTCACCCCTCACCTCTCGCTCCTCGCCCCTGAACGCAGGCTCCAGCACCACCTGCTCCGCAGGCATATCGGCAAAAGCGCGGGTGAAAATCGCGTTCGTGGCGTACACGATGTCGGGTCGGCTGCGCCACGATTTTTTCAAAATATTTTCCGCCTTCACGCCGCCAGTGGCCCGGATGATGGCCTGCATCAGCGCAGGCTCCGCGCCCCGGAAACCGTAGATGCTCTGCTTTGGGTCGCCCACCCAGATGGAGTGGCGGGCCAAGCGACTGAGTTGCAGGAAAATATCGAGTTGGATGGGCGAAGTATCTTGAAACTCGTCCACCAGCAGCAGGTCGATCTCCGTGGCGAGGGTGTCGCGTACGGCTGGGACGCGCAGCAGTTGGCTGACGTAGGTCTCCATGTCGGTGTAGTCGATCAGGCCGCGCTTCTTTTTGTACTGCTCGTACTCGCTCAGTGCATCGGTGGCGATGTCAAACACCAGGTCGAGAAAACCCTTCACATCAGCCCGGAACTGGGGGTGCTCGTCGTGGCTGAGGGCCATTTTTTGGAGGTCTTCCATCAGGTCGCGGCTCTTGGCCCCCACATTGGTTTTGGCGATTTTTACCCACTCGTGCCAGTACAGTTCGCCCCGGTATTTGAGTTGATTCTGGAAATTGCGCAGCACCTCGGTGGCCTCGCGGGTGACTTTTGTGGAGTCGGCTTCGTGGGCTTCGAGGGCTGCCACCGTCTGGTCAATGGCCGAAAGCAGGCGGTTGTTCCACACCACAGGGTCGGTATTTTGCACAGGGGGCAAGAGTCGCTCGAAGGTTTCCCAAGAGCGCAACTTGCTGGTTTGCAGCGTTTTTTTAGAAAAATTGTTGGCCCGTGCCACGTCTGTGAGGTCGCGGATGACGCGCCGCCAGTCGTAGGGTTCACCCATCTTCGATTTGGTCAGGCCCAAGCGGTCGGCGAGGTGATTCATGGCCTCGATGCGCTTTTCGGCCAGCACCTGTGCAAGTGACTCGTTGAACAGCCGCTGCTCGTCGCCGTCGGCGATGATCTCCACCAACGGCGATACGCCCGCCTCGAACGCAAACCGCTGCAACAGCCGGGTGCCGATGCTGTGGACGGTACCGATGAGCGCCGAGCCAAGTTCGTTAGCCGCCTCGGTCATGCCCGCCTCAAGCAATCGCACTCGCACCCGCTCTTGCAACTCGGCGGCGGCTTTTTTGGTGAAGGTGGTGGCGAGGATGCCCGCCGGGCGCACCCCATTTTTCAGCAAATCCACCATACGTCCGGTGAGGGTGTAGGTTTTGCCGGAGCCTGCGCCAGCGGAGAGGACTTCGATGGGGAGGAGTGAGGGGGCAGAAGCGAGGGGTGAGGAGGGTGGAGTCGGCACGGCGGTTCAATTTCGAGCGAAGGTCGGTTTTTTGGGGCGAAGGAAATATACATTTGCCCCAACCAGCCCACCTCCCGCTATGCGCCGTTTTTTCAAAATCGCCCTTTTCTCGCTGCTCGCCGTAGTCGCCGCTTTCGCCATTTGGTGCTTCGTGCCGCCCGCTACGCACTCCATCGCCGCCGCCGATTTTCCCTGGAAAACCGGCATGACCGAAGCCGAAGTGGACAGCACCGCCCGCCACTTGCTCGCCCAGATGAGTCTCGACGAAAAAATAGAGCAACTGCACGGCGAAGGCAACTGGCTGACTTTGCTGAAGTTCGCAGCACGCTGGAAGATGCTGGGCTTGGGCCGCAGCGCGACGTACTCCGGCTACAACGCTCGGCTTGGCATACCGCCGCTGGCCGCCAGCGATGGGCCGCGTGGACTGGGCATTGGCACGGCCACCTGCTTCCCCGTCACGATGGCTCGCGGGGCGACTTGGAACCCTGTGCTGGAGCGGCGCGTGGGTGCGGCGATGGGCATCGAGGCTCGGGCTTCGGGGGTGAATTATCACCTCGGCTGCTGCATCAATTTACTCCGCCACCCCGCCTGGGGCCGGGCGCAAGAGACCTACGGCGAAGACCCTGAGTTGCTCGGCACGATGGGCGCGGCTTGGGTGCAGGGCATACAGCAGCACAACGTGATGGCCTGCGTAAAACATTTTGCCCTCAACAGTTCGGAAAATAACCGCTTCAATGTCAATGTGTTGGTCGATGAGCGTACCCTGCACGAGGTGTACTTGCCGCATTTTAAAAAATGCGTGGAGGCGGGTGCCGCCTCCGTGATGAGCGCGTACAACCAGGTGAACGGCGCGTACTGCGGCCACAGCCGACCGCTGCTCACCGATGTGCTGCGGCAAGATTGGGGCTTGAAGGGTTTCGTGAGCAGCGATTGGGTTTTCGGTATTCACGCTGCTGCACCAGCCGCCAACGCCGGCATGGATGTAGAGATGCCGTTCGGGATGCACTACGGCCAACTTGCCGCTGCTGTCCGCTCCGGCCAAGTGAGCCAAGCGACGCTGGATGCGATGGTGCTGTGGGTGCTGCGCACTAAACTCTGGTACATCACGCGGCCTGACCCGCAAGCCTACGCACCCGATATGGTGGCTTCCGCCGAACACGGCGCACTGGCCCGTGAGGTGGCCGAGCAGAGCATGGTGCTGCTCAAAAACGAGGGCAACTTGCTGCCGCTCGACCTCACGAAATTGAAAAAACTAGCGATCATCGGTCCGCTCGCCACTGCCGATAACATGGGCGACCGGGGCAGTAGCGAGGTGAAGCCTCCAGCAGTCGTCACCCTGCTTGACGGAATCCGAGCAGCCATCGGCAGCACGGTGGAAATCGTGTACGAGCCGGGCGTGAACTCCAAAAAAGCCGCCGAAGCCGCTGCCGGGGCCGATGCGGTGCTGCTCATCGTAGGCTACCGCCACAATGACGAGGGCGAAAACCTCAACCCCTTCCGAAAGCCGACCAACACGCCGAAGTGGAGCGAGGGCGGCGACCGTTTTTTTCTCCGCTTGCGCGAAGATGACGAGGTGCGCATCCGGGCCGTCAGCAGTGCCAATTCGCGCATGGCAGTGGTGATATTTGGCGGCAGCGCCATCGTCATGGACGCTTGGCAAGCCGAAGTGCCGAGCATCCTGATGGCTTGGTATCCGGGCATGGAAGGCGGCACCGCGCTGGCCAACGTGCTGCTCGGCAAGGTGAACCCCTGTGGCAAACTGCCGTTCACCATCGCCCACAGTGAGGCCGATTACCCGCAGTTCGACTCGATGGCCGACACGATTACCTATGGCCCGTATCACGGCTACACTTTGCTGGACAAAAAAGGCCGGTCGGCTGCGTTTGCTTTCGGCTTTGGCCTGAGTTACAGCACGTTCCGTTGCGATGGCCCTCTGTTGCGCCGCTCAACTTTAGACCCTGCTGACACCTTGCGCCTCACGGCAAACGTGATCAACACGGGCAGCCGCGCTGGCGCGGAGGTGGTGCAACTCTACATCGGTTTTGAAAAAAATGGCCCGGTGGAGCGGCCCAAAAAACTGCTGCGCGGTTTTGAAAAAATCGAGTTGCAGCCCGGCGAGACGCGCTCGGTGGCTTTCGCGCTGCCGATGCGCGAACTGGCTTGGTACGACCCCAAAACGAAATCGTGGAAGGTGGAGCCGGGGGCGTACACCGCGCTGACGGGGACTTCGTCGCGGGAGGAGGATTTGCAGGGGGTAGGGTTTAGCCTCACCCCCAACCCCTCTCCAAAAAGGAGAGGGGAGTGATGGCCTCACCCCCAACCCCTCTCCAAAAAGGCTCTCGATTACCCACAAGTCAACGTGAAAAACTTGAATTTGACTAACCCTCCGATTTATCGGAGGGAAACAGCGCGCCTCCACCTTTTTTTCGGGGTTTTAACCCCTGAGCAGGCATCAGGTGTATGCTCAAAACTTCCATTCTGGGTTAAAACCCAATGAAGATGGGAGCCGTCAACCCCACCGATAAATCGGCGGGTTAGTCATCTTCTTGATTTTCAGCGTCTCTACGATTGGTTTTTATTTTTACCGACTTGTGGGTAATCGAGAGTCCAAAAAGGAGAGGGGAGTGATGGCCTCACCCCCAACCCCTCTCCATTTTGGAGAGGGGCCGGGGGTGAGGCTAAAACAACCTCCCCGTCGCCTCCCCAGCATACTGCGCCTCGTGTTTCAATAACCACTCCTTGCGCCACACATCGCCGCCATAACCCACGAGTTTGCCATCGCTGCCGATGATCCGGTGGCAAGGCACCACGATGGTGAGCGGGTTGGCACCATTGGCTGAGCCGACAGCTCGAATGGCTTTTTCATCGCCGTAGCGGCGCGAAAGTTCGAGGTACGAGAGGGTTTGCCCGAAGGGGATATCGATCAGCAAACGCCATATTTTTTCCTGAAAATCAGTGCCTTGTGGGAAAATGGGGAGGTCGAACACCAAGCGTTTTCCCGCAAAATATTCTGCCAACTGCTGCTGGCAGTCCAGCACTGGGCGCGGCGCTTCGCCCTCCGAAGCCGGGCGCGCGGCTTTGGGTTTGAACTTCGACTCGGCGAACAGGATGCTCGTCACATGCTGCTCCGTGCCGCAGATTTCGAGGAGGCCGAGGGGAGAATCGGTGAAGGCGACGAACATCGTAGGGAAACTATGAACGGTGAACGATGAACTATGAACGGTGCGCCCGCCTTCGCCGAAGGCTACGGCGGGTAAAGCGGGTAAAAATGACGACATGATGAATGACCCAATGACGACCTCATTCCAAAATCAACTTCACGGGGCAGTGGTCGGAATGCACCACGTCGTTCAACTGGCGGGCGTAGCGGATGCGATTGGCCATGTTGCTTGAAACCGACTGATAATCAATGCGCCAGCCCTTGTTGTTGCCCCGCGAGCCAGCCCGAAAACTCCACCAACTGTACTCCGTGAGGTCGGGGTTGTGGTGGCGGAAGGCATCGGTGAAGCCGCTCTCGAACCAGCGTGTCATCCATTCGCGCTCATCGGGCAAGAAACCGGACGTGTTTTTGTTGCCCTTCGGGTCGTGGATGTCAGTTTCTTGATGAGCGATGTTGTAGTCGCCGACGATCACGATGTTGGGGCGCGTTCTTTTCAGTTCCTCTACGAAATCGAAGATGTCGTAGAGGAAGCGCATTTTTACCTGTTGTCGCACATCGCCTGTAGTGCCAGAAGGAAAGTAAATGTTGAGTACGGTAAGGTCGCCGAAGTCGGTGCGCAGTACACGGCCCTCGCGGTCGTACTCCGCAATGCCGCAGCCTTCCACGGAGAGGTCCGGTTTTGTTTTGGAAAATGTGCCCACGCCACTGTATCCTTTCTTTTCAGCAGCATGCAGCACAGCGTGGTAGCCCAGCGATTCCCAGTCAGATGGGGTGAGGTCGGCTGGCTGCGCCTTTAGTTCTTGCACACAAAAAATGTCGGGCTGCTCAGTGGCCAGCCATTCCCAAAGCCCCTTCGATGCGGCGGAGCGGATGCCGTTCAGGTTGTAAGAGATGATGGTCATGCGTGATGTCGATTTGTCGATTTGTGGATTTGGGGATGGGGCGACTCTGGGGGAACTTGGTGGTGGGTCTCGCCACTCATCGTTCATCGGTTATAGTTCATCGTTCTCTAACTCACCTTGCCTGGGTTGTCCTTCGCGAAGGCTTTCCAGCCGGAGTAGGATTTGGCACCGACCACAGAATGAGTCCCTTGGTACCAGTGGCAGACGGCAGCGGCTAGGGCATCGGTGGCATCGAAGTATTTCTCCGAAAATTTAGTGTGTAGAATGTTTTCGAGCATCCCCGCTACTTGTTCCTTCGAGGCGTTGCCGTTGCCCGTCACCGCTTTTTTGATCTTTTTGGGCATGTACTCGGTCGTAGCCAATTGGTTCACCATGCCTGCAGCGATGGCCACACCCTGTGCACGACCAAGTTTGAGCATGGACTGCGCGTTTTTTCCAAAAAATGGCTGCTCAATCGCCATTTCGGTGGGGCGGTGCTGATGGATCAAATCTTGCACCTGCTCAAAAATGTATCGCAGTTTCACGGTCTGGTCTGCGCCAAGGTGTGCGAAGGTGACCACGCCGATCTCAATCACTTGGATGCTTTTTTTGTCGGCATCAATGATAGCGAAACCCAGCACGTTGGTGCCGGGGTCAATACCGAGGATGCGCTTGGGCGGTGCTTGCATGGGCGAAAGGTACAACGAAGCGGCATTGGTCATGGGTCATTTCGTCATTGGCTTCGCTCGCTTGCATGGGTGTAAAGTAGTGACGAGGCAGTTTTGAGGGCAAAGCCTGTAAGCAGTACTTGCGGCGGTCATTTTAGACCAAAATGGGTGACTTGGAGGAGACTTAATATTTTGCCCCAAATTAAATTCCGAATGCCCCCGCAAATGCCCCCGCTGGCCCTATTATTTTCGGAAAAATAATTTTCTCGGTTTTTTTATCAGAAAGTCGTTTCGTACTTTTGCCGCCGATTTGGAAAAAAGCCTTCTCAATAATGGACATGACAGCCGTTCGCAGATACTGGATTGCACTGATTTTGGCCAGCTTGAATGTGGTCGCGTTTGCTCAGCACGAGCACCCGACTCCGCCACAAACTGGTTCGCACGAACAGCCTACCGCCACCGAGCACCCCGAAGCGGGCAGTACGACCCCAGCGGCAGAGAGCGGCCATCCGGCTGAAGCAGCCGCTCACGGCTGCGGCCACTCAATGGCAGAAGTGGAAGGCGAGTTCAACGCAGGCGAAACCGCTGTACACCACATCGCCGACGCGAACGCCATCCATGTCATCGGCGACCTCTACATCCCGCTCCCCTGCTTTCTCTACGCACCCTCGCAAGGCTGGACGATCACCACGACCGCTGCTTTCCATGCCCACCATCACGGCAACGGCACGGTGGCGAAAGACGGCTATGTGCTGGTACACGGCAACATCTTGCGGGTGCAAGACCCGGCTTTCCCGAAAGGTGAAGTGGCTGTGGGCGAGCCTACGCACGAGACGAAA
>JAYSUY010001105.1:0-2670 GCA_043718855.1 Saprospiraceae bacterium
TTTAGAAAAAAGCCTACGCAACCTCAGCAAGCAGATCGGTGCGCTGCGCGGCCAGATGCGCCAACTGCGCGGCACGATGGACGGCAACACCGCTGAAATCAACAAAAACATGACCCTCGCCGAGCAAGCCAAGCGCAAGAGCGACGAAAAAAACATGACCATCGCCGCCCGCAAAGCCGCCCGCTTGCAGGAGGCCAATGCCAAGTATGACGTGTTGTACCAGAAGATGGAAGTGCTGTACCGCATCCTCTCCAAAATGTACGAGAACTCCGAGATCGTGCTCGAAGATACTAAGGATCAAGTGAATATGAAGCAGCAGGAGTACGAGGCCATCCGCAGCAGCCACTCGGCCATACAGTCGGCCATGAGCATCCTGAAAGGCGACCCCGACCAGCGTGCCATGTTTGACCAGGCACTCGAATCACTCGCTACGGAGGTGAGCCAGAAGGTAGGCGAGATGGAGCGATTCATGGATACAAGCCGCAACCTAATGGCTTCGATTGACCTGCAAAACGGGGTGTTCGCTGACGAAGGCCTGCGGATGTTGGAGGATTGGGAGAAGAAAAGCCCGCTGCTGGCGAGCGATGTTTCTGGCAAAAAGCCCACCGCCGCTGCCGAAAAACCGCTGGACTTGAACGAGCCGCCAAAGGAGATTTTGAAGGCGGGGAATGAGTACGACAAGTTGTTTGATTGAGCACTGCGAAACGCTAATTCCGTTTCAAAATTTACCCTTCTCATGACCGACAACATCACCTACATCAGAGTCAACGCGCCCAAAATCCACCAGCGCATCATCGGGCAACTGATGATGAAGTTGGGCCAAATGTTCTATGAAGAAGGTAAGATTCCCTACGAGCCTTTCCCGGAAACGATGATTGACGAGAGCCAGACCAGTCCCACACCCGACATCCTGCTGTTCGACAACCAAGCGCGGCTCAACAAAGTCATCATCGAAGTGACGGGCAACACTGGGATGCGCCGCGATTTTGAAAAAGTGAAACAACTCGTGCAGGAATACGGTGTCCCGGAGGGCTTTGTGTATAACTACGACACCGGGGCGTGGCTCAAATACAGCCTTGAAAAAGGTGAGGTGACGGATAGGCCATCGTGGAGCGAAAGCATTGGGGTTGACCTGAATTCGCTGGTCAGAAAGCGGCCAATTCAAAACTGAAAGTAAATAAACGGCTGCACCTCAGCCGATTTCACCTGCATCACCAGCAACGCCACCAGCACCACCAACGCGGCCTTGCCCAGCAGCGGAAGCCACGTCACCGAGCGTTCGGCCCACTGCTCTGCCGACTTGGGCAGCAGGTGCAGGAGGTAGCCCATCGCCAGCCAGAACACCACTGGGGCGTAGCCGACGACAAAATCAGCCGCCAGTTCAGGGCGGAAATCGAAGGCAATCTGGCTCAGCATCTCCCACGCCGCTGCCATGCCTGGAGCACGAAAAAACACCCAGCAGAAGCACACAAAGTGAAATGTCCACAGCCCGCCCAGCGCACGGCGTAGCGGGCCAGGCGCATTGGGAAAAATTTGTTTCACCCAGCGTTCCGCCGCCAGCCCCAGCCCGTGTAAGGCTCCCCACAGGATGAAGCGCGAAGCCGCTCCGTGCCATAATCCTCCCAACAGCATGGTAGCCAGCAAGTTGAATCCAGTAGTGGCCGACTGTGGCTCCCGGCTTTGCATGGCAGGTACCGCGATCAGCACTACAGCCGCAGCCCACACCACGAGCCACCACCACTGCCCAGCCGCAGCCCACAGCACCACCGAGAGCAGGAAAAACGCCACCATCACCACCCACGTACCCAGCGTGCCGCCCCGGTTGCCACCCAGCGGGATGTACAGGTAATCGCGCAGCCACGACGACAGCGAAATGTGCCAACGCCGCCAAAACTCCGTGATGCTCAGCGACTGGTACGGCGAATCAAAATTGAGCGGAAAACGGAAGCCCATCAGCAGCGCCAGCCCGATGGCCATGTCGGAGTAGCCGCTAAAATCGCAGTAAATCTGCATCGCGTAGCCGTACACCGCCATCAGGTTTTCCAGCCCGCTGTACTGCAAGGGCGAGTCGAATACCCGATCCACGAAATTCGTGCTGATATAGTCCGAAATCACCGCTTTTTTGAACAATCCGGTAGCAATCAGGAACACACCCCGCCCAAAATCTTCCCGCGACACCCAAAGCGGCTGGCGTATTTGGGGCAAAAAATCAGCCGCCCGCACAATTGGCCCTGCCAACATTTGGGGAAAAAACGTGACAAAAAAGGCATAATCTAACAAATTGTCCAGCGCCTTCAACTGGCCCCGGTACACATCAATCGTGTAACTCAGCGACTGGAAAGTGAAAAACGAGATACCCGCCGGGAGGAAAATCAGCGACGGATCAAACGGCTTGCCCGATAGTTCGCACCACAGTTCCGAGTCCAGACTGTACTTGAAATACACCAGCATCCCCAAGTTCAGCAGCAGGCTCAGCACCAGCAAAAACACCTTGCTGGCTCGCATCACCCCGGAGATGTACAGCAGCAGCCAAGTCACCACCAAGCCCTGCGACAACCACACTTTGTCCTCCAACTGCACATCGTTGAATAGCCACAGGCATATCCCCGTCAGCAGCATAAACACGGAGAGCCAAGCCCTGTCGCGCGAAGTGTCGGACTGCCCAATGCA
>JAYSUY010001106.1:0-7391 GCA_043718855.1 Saprospiraceae bacterium
CCAAACGGGCGCGATCTCGACCGATACGCCAGAGTTTGCGGAAGCGGAAAACGAGGTGCGCGACCGCATCGCCAAGTTGCGCGGCGTGGGCGGCAAGCAGAGCGTGGAGAGTTTTCACCGCCGACTGGGCAAAATTATGTGGGAAAAATGCGGCATGGCCCGCAACGAGGCGGGCCTCACGCAAGCCATCCGCGAGTTGGCCGCGCTCCGCACGGAGTTTTGGAGCGACGTGTTCGTGCCGGGCAGCGATAAAGAATTTAACCCCGAACTCGAAAAGGCTTGGCGTGTGGCCGACCTGATCGAACTGGGCGAACTGATGTGCCAAGACGCGCTGCACCGCAAGGAATCCTGCGGCGGCCACTTCCGCGAGGAGCACCAGGCGGAGGACGGTGAGGCGCAGCGCGACGACGAAAATTTCATGTACGTCGCCGCGTGGGAGTGGAGGGGCGAGGGGGAACAGGCGGAGCTGCACAAGGAGGCACTGGTGTACGAGGAGGTGAAGGTGAGCCAGCGGAGCTACAAGTAAAATCAGCAACTCATCCGACGACTTCAAGTCGTCGGATGAGTGTTTACTCAACCTAAAAATGATGGCAAACGAGACTTTTCCTTACCTCACGTCGCTGCACGTCAACGACTGCTACGCTTATCAGGACTTTGACATCCCGATTGGGGAGGGTGTGGACAAGCCTTTTCGGCACTTGATTTTGACGGGGAAGAACGGGTCGGGGAAGACGACGGTGCTGCGGGGGATAGATGTCTGGGTTGGCATTTTAAGCCACAAAAACGTAGGTTTTTACACTGGGAAGGCCCAAAACGTTATTCCGAAAGGTAACAAAATGAACGCAGGTCATTTGCAAACCTCGGTTTACAGGCTTTTCGAGGCTACAAGGGAATTCTCCCTTGAACCAGTCAGTAGCCCTACGAGCGAACAGGAATTCACTGCGAGAACTGCCAATCAGAGCCTCTCCAAGCTGCTAAAACTCTACTTGGTCAATCAAAAAATCGATCAAGCCTTTGACATCATTGAAAAAAACGGAAAATCTGTCGGTTACGAGGACAAGTTCTTCGACAAATTGGAGTCAATTTTTCAATCGATTTTTGAAGACAAAGGCTTGAAGTTAGTGTTCGCACGAAAAGAGTACGAGTTTTACCTTCAATATAGCGGCGGTAGGAAGGTCACTTTCAATCAGCTGTCCAGTGGTTTCTCGGCTTTCGTAAGCATTGTTTTGGAGCTGCTCGTTCGGGTAGACATGATTCAAACCGAGCAGAAAGACTACACTCTTGACCCGTCCGGCATCGTCCTCATTGACGAACCCGAAGCCCACCTTCACCTCGAAATGCAGTACCAGGTGATGCCGCTGCTGACCAGTTTGTTCCCTAATGTTCAGTTCATAGTGGCGACGCACTCTCCAGCGGTGGCATCGAGCATCAAGGACGCTACGGTATTTGACTTGACCACGAAGGAAGTGGCAAAAGACTGGGTGGTGGGCAGCAGTTACTCGGAGCTGATGCAGACGCACTTTGGATTGGACAATGAGTTTTCGAACATTGCAGACGACATCATGGATCGGGCTAAGCGGTTGGTGGACAGCAAGAAAAGGCCCGAAGAAAAGGCTGTTTCCTTGAAAAAATTGCTGGCAGAAAATGGACAGTACCTCAGCCCGGCCTTTCATCTGGCACTTGAATCAACCGTACTCCAACTCGAAGAAGAACTTGAACTAGCATGATCAATATCCACAGGCCGACTGAACCGCCAGCGTCCTTGCAGTCGCCAAAAGTGCGCGACTACTTGGAGCGGCTCGCCAAGCATCAGGAAAACCCAGAGCAGTTTCCAATGAAACCGGAAAAGCCCTCGGAATACCGCAACAGCGATGTCTTGGAGGCATTTGAGGTGTATTTTTTCAGCAAATGCTACCTGACGGAAAGGAAATTTGATAGTGCCTGGGAAATGGATGTGGAGCATTTTATCTCGTATGTCGAACGCCCGAATTTGGTTTTTGAATGGACGAACCTCTACCCAGCCGACCATAAGGCCAATATGTTGAAGCCGCGCAAAACGCCTCAAGGTGGCTACCTTGACCCATGCGATGACAACGACGATGTGGAGCGCGAAATCCTGTATGTGCTTTCGGTTGACGGTGAAACACCAGCCTTTGACGCAAGGGACAAAGCGAATCGAAAAGCCATAAACACAGCAAGGCTCTTGGAGCGGTTGCACAATGGATATGACCCAGATTCGATACAAAACACCAAGTATCTCCGCATTTTGATCCAAAAGAAGTACACCGAAACCTTAAATGCCATCATTGAGTGGCAAGGTGCAAAAGATGAGGAGGACAAGTTTCGAGCAGAAACCGAACTGAAAAAACTGTTGTCGCGCAGAGGTTCTTTTACATCGCTGATTCGCTCTGTGCCAGCAGTCCGTAAACGGGTGCCCAAAGATTTCTTAGACTGATCTACCATGAAAAACACCCTCACATTTTGCCTCTTGCTGCTGCTACTTTTAGGAAAAAACGTGGCTGCCCAACACACCTTCACCCTCCAAAACCCCTCCTTCGAGCAAGACAAGCCGAACGCCGGGCAAACCCCCAGCGGCTGGCTCAACCTCGGAGCGAGTGCGGAAACACCGCCAGACATTCAGCCAGGCGTATTTGATGTGGAACTGAAAGCGCAGGACGGAAAAGTGTACGTCGGCTTGACGGTGCGCGACAACAATACTTGGGAGGGCATTGGCCAGCGGCTCAGCGGATGGTTGCAAAAAGACTCGACCTACACGTTCAGCGTCTGGCTGGCCCGCTCGCCAGTGCTGATGTCCACATCGAGAGCCACCAATATGCCAGCCAACTACAATGCACCGACCGTGCTGAAAATCTGGGGCATCAACTCCATCAGCAACCAAGAGGAACTGCTGGCCGAAAGCGAAGCTATCAGCCACTCCAAATGGACACTCTACACCTTCACTTTGAAGCCTACGGTGGCCAACTTTGACGAGATCGACCTAATGGCCTACTACGCCAAAGGCTCCGAACAGAAAAACGGCAACCTGCTGATAGACAACTGCTCTGCGATAGAAAAAGCAAAGTGAACTCAACCCGTCTCTATGAAAAAAATGACGACTCGGCTATTGGCAATCTTGCTCTCCGGCACCGCGACAGCAGCGGCGCAGGGAGTTATTGTGTTGAAAAACCCGTCGTTTGAGATTGATGTCGTACAGCCAGGCTTTGTGCCGACGGACTGGAAAAATGCAGGTTTCCTGAGCCACACCCCGCCCGACATCCAGCCGGGGCAGTTCGGGAGCGACATGGCGGCCAAGCACGGCAAAAAGTACCTCGGCATGGTGGTGCGCGATGATGGGACATGGGAAGGTGTCGGGCAAGTACTGACAGATAAGTTATTGAAAGACAGTGCTTACAGTTTCAGTGCGCTTTTGGCGCAATCTGGGCAGTATGTGTCCGGCTCCATACGCACCGGGCGAGAGGTCAACTATGATGCGCCGACGGTGCTGCGAATTTTTGGGCTGAACACAGCCACTGGGCAAACCGAAATGCTCGCCCAAAGCCAGCCCATGCATCAGGCCGTTTGGAAAGTCCACTCGTTCCTGCTCAGGCCACAAACGGGCGACTATGACCAGATCAACCTGACGGCTTACTATGCCAGAGGCTCTGAAAAACAAAATGGAAACCTGCTGCTGGACGGTTGCTCTGATATCACCCCCACTGATGGCAGTATGGCGGCCACTGCTGGTAGCGAATGGACCATTATGAGTATCCCAACAGATGCCACAGGGTCAAAAAAACGAATGCCATCAGCGAGCAGCGGCTCCAAACCAGAAAAAATAAACCTGCTCAACCCCTCATTTGAACTCGACAAGGCGGGCACTGCCACCATTCCACGCCACTGGTACTACCTCGGCACCTGTGCCACTTGCCTCCCGGTCATCGAGCCAGGCGTACAAGAAAAACGAAAAAAAGCACCACATGGAAAAAACTTTGTCGCACTACTTACCGTCGATAACGGCAAAACCGAGATCATCGGCCAGCAGTTGGAATACCCGCTCGAACGCGACTCGGTGTACGCCTTCACCCTCTTCGCCTCCAAAGCCGAGCGGTACAAAGCCTACCCCAGTCGCAGCCAAAGTTTAGTCAACTTCGGCACACCCGTAGTGCTGCGCATCTGGGGCTACAACGATGGTACCGACCAACAGCAACTGTTGGCACAGACCGTCCCGATTGACCACGAATTTTGGTACGAGTATGCTTTCCTGCTCACCCCGACCGACCGAACTTACAACAGCCTCGCCATCGAAGCGTGGTACAACAACAGAAAAAAGAAACCGTACAACGGCAACGTGCTGCTGGACAAATGCTCGTCCATCACCAGAATAGCCCAGTAACCAAATCACCAAATACTCGCATCAACCAGCATACGCAACTAACAATCATCGAGTTAAGAGATGAAACTGAACTTAAAAATCTGGCGCCAAGGCGGCAAGCACACCGGTGGCTTCGTCACCTACCAACTCCCCGACGTGAACCCCGACATGTCCTTTCTGGAAATGCTCGACGTGCTCAACGAACAACTCGTACACCAGCGCGAAGAGCCCGTAGCCTTCGAGCATGACTGTCGCGAAGGCATCTGCGGCACCTGCTCCCTCGTCATTGACGGCCGTCCGCACGGCCCCATGAAAGGCACCACCACCTGCCAAGTCCACATGCGGCACTATCATGATGGCGATACCATCGTGATCGAGCCGTTCCGCGCTCGCGCCTTCCCCGTCATCCGGGATTTGGTGGTCGACCGCTCCTCCTTCGACCGGATCATCCAGAGCGGCGGCTACGTCAGCGTCAACACCGGCCCTGCGCAAGATGCCAACGCCATCCCCATCGAAAAAGAACAGGCCGCCCGCGCTTTCGATGCTGCCGCCTGCATCGGCTGCGGCGCTTGCGTAGCCGCTTGTCCCAATGCCTCGGCCATGCTCTTCACCTCGGCCAAGATCAGCCACCTCGCCCTGCTCCCGCAAGGCCAAGTGGAGCGGCAGAAGCGTGTGCTGGCCATGGTGGCCCAGATGGACAAGGAAGGTTTCGGCCAGTGCTCCAACGTGACAGCCTGCGAAGCAGAGTGTCCTAAAGACATCTCGGTGGAGAACATCGCCCGCATGAACCGCGAGTACCTCGGGGCCGTCTTCGCTTCGGAACGGGAGATGGCCTGAGAAAACTCAAAGCAAAACAGAGACAGTGTAAGAAGAAACGGCGGCACGGCGGGAGTCGTGCCGCCGCTTTTTTTTAGGAGATATTCCACCGTTTCTAGTGCAACAACTCCTGCCTATCTTCTTCCTCAAGCCGAGGACGGCACCACCTATCTCAACTGAAAAATCTCAATCCCTTCCACCGTTTTTTCAAACCACTTCACTGGGGCCTGCGTCTTGTCGCCCGTCTGCGTGTCACATTTAAAAAAAGTGTAGTACAACTGGAGGCAATGGCCTGTTTTGTGCAGCAAATTTTCAAGCGACTTTCCATTGGGGGCCTCTTGGGGCGATGCATGGCGGGCATCAAGCCAAGCATAGTAAGCATCGTCGTGCGTACTGATAACATCCAAAACCACCACGTCACTCGTATATGGTTCCAAGAAGCGGCGAGCCAGCACTCCGTGGTGCTTCGACCAGTCGCGGGGGCGGCTGCGGTCTTCTGCATATTTGAACGTATCGTGTACCAGCGCAATGAGCCGAAGTTGTGTGCGCTCTTCTGGGGAGATGTCAGTTACCCGGTCAATGTTGTCGAGTACTTCGCGCACATGGATGGCTACTTGGCCTTCGGGATGCCCGAAGCGAGGCTCTCCCCAAAGCAGCCCATAGTGGAACTCAGGCACCCAGAGCAAGTGCTTTTCAAGTTCCGATTCGGGGCGGAGCAAGGCTTCGATGGCAGAGATATCGTCGGGTAGGCGCTTCATCCAGAGCGTTTGTCGGGCAAATGTAGGCGTTGGTCGGGCAATATCAGCAAACTCAAACAATGAGCGACTTTTCGATTGTTTTAGCGTTGTTTTTTTACAAAAACAGTGGTTTTGATGAAGGTTAAGGCACTGTTAAAATGGCTAAAACCAACAGCAAAGCAAACCCTCGCTCGTTTTATAGCGTCTCTTTGAAAGCCAATGTGGAGCAAA
Source organism: Saprospiraceae bacterium (assembly GCA_043718855.1). Lineage (GTDB taxonomy): Bacteria > Bacteroidota > Bacteroidia > Chitinophagales > Saprospiraceae > M3007. Next base: position 6,157 of record JAYSUY010001106.1, read on the forward strand.
GGGATTCTCTAAAATCTTGAACTATGAACAAATTCTGGTCAACACTCCTCGCTGGTGCAGTAGGCGGTATGGTGACACTGGGCGCATCCAAATTATTCGAGAAGCCCACTGCATCTAACGCCGCGGCTACCACCAGTACGATGGCCCGCCAAGTTGCTTACGGTGGAGGCCCGGCTCCTTTCGATTTTAAAAAAGCCGCTGAACGCGCCATGCCGGCGGTGGTGCATATTAAAGCTTCGGAAAGCAGACAAGCCGCTTCGCAGCGGCTGCGCGAACAGCGTTACACCGATCCGTTCAGTTTCTTTTTTGGTCAAGGCCAATATGAAATGCAGCCCCGAAGTGGCACTGGTTCGGGCGTTATCTACTCTGCCGACGGCTACATCCTGACCAATAACCATGTGGTAGAGTTTGCTGACGAATACGATGTGACACTGCACGATGGGCGCGAATTTAAGGCCCGCATGGTAGGCCGCGATCAGGACACCGATATGGCCGTCATCAAAATTGATGCGAAGAATTTGCCCGCCATTGAGTTGACCAATTCTGATGAGGTACAAGTAGGCGAGTGGGCATTGGCCGTTGGCAACCCATTTGATCTCACCTCTACCGTCACGGCGGGCATTGTGAGTGCTAAAGGCCGCAATATCAACATCATCAAGGGCAAAACGCCCATAGAATCGTTCATCCAAACCGATGCGGCAGTAAACCCGGGCAATTCAGGTGGTGCTTTGGTGGATGTAAACGGCCAACTTATCGGTATCAACTCCGCCATCGCTACCCCGACGGGAGTCTTTGCGGGTTATGCATTTGCCATTCCATCCAATTTAGCACAGCGCATCGCGGATGATTTGATCAAATACGGGGTGTTCAAGCGGGGTTATTTGGGTGTAGGAGTTGCTACAATGGACAATGAAGTTGCCCAAAAATTGAACATCCCCTTCACACAGGGTGTTTTGGTTTACAACCTTACTCCTGAAGGCTCGGCAGATAAGGCTGGCATTGAGGAACTGGACATCATCACAAAAATAAATGGCAAAAGTGTGACGACCGAGGCGGAATTGCGCGAGTATGTGGGACGTTCTAAGGTTGAGGAGACCATCACGGTATTGTTGGTGCGCAATGGAAAAGAAAAAGAGTTGCCCGTGCGTTTAATACCCAAAACCGCTAATTGAGGTGCGTTTCACCCTCTTCTTTTGAGCAAAATTTTTCTGCCAGTGGGCAGATTTGAAAATAAA
>JAYSUY010001107.1:0-2665 GCA_043718855.1 Saprospiraceae bacterium
CCCCCGAACTTCCGGTGATGATTCTCCGCGACCCGCCGGGCGACGCGAGCAACGCATCGGTGGAAAAAGGCCGCACGGTGTGCAACGGCTGGTCGTTCGGCACCTCGGCTTCGGCCACCGCGAGCGACGAATTGGAAGTGTCCATCGGCTTCGATACGGAGATTGCTACGGGCATCGGGGTGGAAAAAACCTTCAAGGTGGACGTGACGAACACCAGCACGTTTGGCATAAGCGGCACCCTCGGTTCGAGCGTGAGCACCTCAATGGAAACCTGCGTCACCGCCACTGAGGTCATCTCGACGAGCGACGGCGACGGCATCATCGGAGCCGACGCGGACGTGTATGTTGGCGGTGCGCTCAACCTGCTTTTTGGCATCACCGACGACCTGCGGCTTGACGTGACGGGTGGCATCTGCACCTTCTTCCGCGACACAGGCGTGGTGGTTTTTCCCGAAAAATTCACCACCAACTTTTTCTACACCGACTACTTCATCCGCAACACGCTGATACCGAATCTGGACATCGTAGGCGACGTGGAGTCGGCGGATGCGTGGCGCAACATCTTGATGGTCAACGAAAACCTGAAAGCACAGGCGACATTTGAGCAGAACATTTCGATTGACGCGGGGGTGCTGTACGAGAACTCTGTCACCACCGAAACCACTAAATCGCTGACCTACGGGTTCAACGTGGAGGTGACCAACACCATCGCCGAGGCGCTGGGTATCGAACTGGACGGCGCGGGCGCCACCCAGACCTTCGGGTTTGAACTGACGGTGGGCGTGGAGACCGAATTTAGCGAAGCGACAACCAACTCGCTCACCGTGGGCTACGCGCTGGCCGACGACGACATTGGCGATAATTTTACCATCAACGTGCTGCGCGACAAGGTGTACGGCACGCCGGTGTTCAAGACGGTTTCGGGAAATTCATCCTGCCCCTACGAGCCGACAACGGTGCCGCGCGACGGGGTGGAGATGACGGTGGATAAGACCATTGAGGCGAACGTGTCAGACAATGCGGCGGCGGTGTTCCGCTTTACGCTGGGCAACATCAGCCAGACCGACGAGGAGCGCGAGTATGTGCTGGCCCTCAACCCGGCGAGCAACCCCGACGGGGCCATCGTGAACATTCAGGGCTTGGGGTCGTCGGTACCGTTTTCCATTCCGGCTTTCGAGTCGCAGGAAGTGGTGGTGACGGTGGAGCGCGGGCCGGTGGAGTTTGACTACGAAAACCTCCAGTTCGTGCTGTACGCCGACTGCGAGGGCGCGGGCAGCAGCGACCCGAATTTTGCCAAAACCATCGAACTCGACGTGAACTTCATCGAGCCGTGCAGCCCGGTAGACATCGGTTTGCCGCTGCAAAACTGGGTGCTGACTCCGGCTTCGGGTAACACTTTGTTCATCACACTCAACGAGTTCGACCGTACCGATGTAGATTTGGAACTCATCCGGGTGCAGTACCGCCGCACTCAGGGCGATGGGGCTTGGATCAATATTGAGGAGGTGCCAAAGGCAAATTTGGTCAGCCCGGTTTTCCACATTGTGCAGTGGAACACGACGGGCTTGAAGGATGGGCTGTACGAAATCCGGGCCGTGACGCAGTGCTTCGGGGCGCAAAACGCGGGCATCTCACGGGTGATTCAGGGAAAAATCGAGCGCGAGCCGCCCGAAATTTTCGGTACCCCGCAGCCCGCAGACGGCGTGCTGTCGTCGGGCGACGAAATCAGCATCACCTTCACCGAGCCGATCCGCTGCGACCAACTCATCCAGGCCACGCAGTTCCCGACGGTGATCAACAACAACATCGGCCTGTACTACGTCGCTACGGGCGAACTGATTGATGCGACCATCACCTGCTCCGGCGACAAAATCGTGATCGTGCCGAAGATTGCCAACCAGTTCATCGAGGGCAAATTCCTGCGCGTCGAGGTGGACAACATCAAGGATTTGGTGGGCAACACGTTCCTCCATGCCGAGTGGGAATTTTTCGTGAACCGCAGCCTGCTCACCCTCGAAGGCGGCGACCTGAACGTGACGATGTACGAGGGTGAGGACAAAACCGAACTGCGCACACTGACCAACGTGGGCGGGGCCATCGCTACGTTCCGAATCACCGGCTCGCCCAGCATCCCGCTCAACCCCAACCCCGACCCGGTGCCGGTGTGGGCCACGATTTACCCCAACCTCGGCTCGCTGCTGCCGGGCGAGGAGACGGTGATTACCTACAAGTTCGACAAGACCCTGCCGCAGGGCCTGTACCGCGACACGGTTTATTTCAACAACGCACAGGGCGACGAGCGCGTGATCATCAACCTTCGGGTGTTGTGCCCGCCGCCGGAGTGGGAGGTGAACACCGCAGCGCACCCGCACACCATGAATTTTACGGTAAAACTCGACATCGAAGGCACGCTGAGTGCCGACGAGGAGGACATCGTGGCCGCCTTCATCGGCGGCGAACTGCGCGGCACGGCCAAAATCCGGCTGCTGCCTACGCTGCCGCCCGCTGGCACCCAGTACATGGCTTTCCTCACGGTGTACGGCGACGATGCCGACCAGGACGAGCCGATTGATCTCGAAATCTGGGACGCTTCGGCTTGTCTGCGCTACGATCAGGTGGTGGAGCAGTTCGACTTCGAGGTGGACCGAGTTTGGGGCAACCTGAC
>JAYSUY010001108.1:0-2662 GCA_043718855.1 Saprospiraceae bacterium
GCTTGCGCCTTGCACAACTTGAGAGTCAAAAGCCCGATCCGAAATTACTCCTCGTGCAAGAGCGCAGGTGTTTAATCAATTTTTCCACATAAGGTCTATAGAAAATGACACGATTCCTGCTCGGCCCCGAACTCTTTTGGCTGCTGCTGTACGCCGCCGCCACGCTCCTCGGAAAATTCAACAAGGCCCCCAAGTTTCCGATAGACGATTTCATCGGCACCCTGTGGTTTTGGATTCCGGCGGTGTCGGTGCTGGTTTTTGGCCTGTGGTGGATACCGTTGGTGGAGAAAAACTGGTTGCTGCTGCGCGTCTGGATTTTTGGGCTGATCGGCGGGCATTTCGTCATCGAAAAAGCCTTCGGCGCGTACAGCCAACCAGGGCCGGGAAGCGGAATGGGTTGGATAGGCGGCATGATATTTTTGTTTTTTTTCCTTGTGGTGGGCAGTATTTTCATCAAAATCAGGTTCTAAAAAATGATGCACCAACTCTATGGATTGATGCTTTTCGGCCCCGGCGTTCGATTTGTCCCCGAATCGGTCTGGCGCTCCAAATTCTTTTGGATTGCGCTGCTTGTCATGGTTGTGGGTATCCTCCTCTATCACAATATTTTCGTCATAAAAATGGCAAACGGCAATCCAATCAGTAGGCTCCTCAACTTTTTTATCGGAAAAACTGGCCCAAAAATCCTGTACGACAGCCAGGGGCGTGAAGGCTACGTCCGGTACAAAAGCGCGGATACGAAGTTCGCCATGTACTATGAATTGGGCGGCGGTGATTGTGTTACAATCATCCACATCCCGACCCCAGAAGAGTGGGAAAAAGTCACCCAACTGCCGCTCGCGCAACGCGAAGAGGTGCTGGATTTCATCGGTCGGCAAGTGGCGCGAGACCAAGTTCCGGGCGGGCGCGGCTCGTTCAAAATCGAGGGCAACGTGCTCAATATCTATGCTTAAATCAAAGGCTTAATTTCAGATGAATCCTTACAATTTCATATCGCCACAGGTACTGGGAATCATCACGCTCGTCGGCACTTACTGCCTTATTTTGGCATACCAAAAACAGCATGAAATCCAAAACGTGCTGTCAAGAGGCATAAAAACCACCGGAACTGTGGTTGAAATCCGGCAAGACCCTTCGGGAAATGGTGGCGACGCACCTGTTGTCGAATTCAACTACCCAAACGGCTCTTATCGGCATCATTCGAACACTTATGTTCTGCCATGCGCCTATTCTGTTGGGCAAAAGGTTGAGATTTGGTACTTGTTTTATAGATCAAATCGTACAGCAGCCTTGCCAGACGAGCAGCCTGGCACATTGCCCAAAACCTTGTTAAAATGGGGAATCGTGCTTTGCCTTTTGAGTTACCCGGAAATCATCAGGCGCATGGCAACCCTAATTTGATTAGAAAAAATTACGCATCAATATGGCTACCACCAACCCGTTCACATGGCTCGGCTTGCTGCTGACCTACGCCACCGTGCCGTTGACGCGGCTCGTTTTTACCCAAATTTTCGGCGAGCCGCTCGACGAGATGCCCTTCATTTTCAGGGAGATGCTCAACCTCGGCGTGGTCGGCGTACTGTTTTGGTTGATCCTGAAAAAAGAAAATTTGACGCTCGAATCCATCGGCATCAGCCGCCGCTCCTGAAAAGAAACCGCGCTTTGGAGCCTCGCCATTTTTGTCCTAACGCTGGGCGCGATGTTGCTGGCGTTGGGTTTGTGCCAGTATTTGGGGCTGCCGTTCGGCGAGTCAAAAGCCTTCGACAAACTCTCGACATTCAGCATCACGCTCGTCTGTCTGCGGGCGGGCATTTTGGAGGAAGCGTTCATGCGCGGCTACCAATTGGAGCGGTGGAACGCCATTTTTCAAAACAAATGGGTGGCTTCCGCGCTCTCGCTCATCCCGTTTGCCCTTTTGCACTACACGCAGGGCTGGGCGGGCATCATCATTTCGTTCGCGGCGGGGGCGGCCTTGACCGCGACCTACTGGTGGAAACGGAACCTGCCCGCTAACATGATCGCCCATTTTTTGATTGATTTTATGGCAAACATTGGGAGGTGACTCTGAACTATGGAAGCCCGCAACAAGCACACCTACGGCACCCAGATTTACCAGTTCGCAAAAGACATCCTCGTCGTCTGCCCCGGCTGCGAAGGCAAGGCTTTGGTGCGAACGGGCAATTTTCAGGACATGAAATTTGAAGTGAAGGATGTCAAAATCACCTGCTCCGGCTGTGGCTACAACAAGGCATTGGGAACGGTGCCGATGCGCGGCAAGCACCTGATTTTCGGTGCGCCGCTCGACCCGTTTTTTCACCTGCCCGTTTGGTTGCAGGCCGATTTTTTCGGCCAACTGCTCTGGGCCTACAACTTGGCGCACCTCGATTTTTTGGCCGAGCACGTCGGCGCGAAACTCCGCGAGCGCAACGGTTTCCAATTCAATGTCAAGAGCGTCGGCGCGCGTTTGCCGCGCTGGATGACATCAAAAAACAACCGCGAGGCGGTTTTGAAGGCGATGGAAAAACTGAGGGAGAAATGATGTGACGGTAAACCTCGTAGGTTTTAAAAACCTATGGTATGTACACAAGTTCATTGACATTGTTGAAGTAAGATTGCGGGATGAAATCAATACTGGGAGATGTTCGCCTTGAGCGATTGGAAG
>JAYSUY010001109.1:0-7379 GCA_043718855.1 Saprospiraceae bacterium
CGCGGAGCCGAAAACCCAAAATGTGCACCCAACACTCAACAGTATCGGGATTTTGGTGCGTTTGCCCTGGCTTTTCTTCGGCTCCTTTGAAATAAGGACCGCGCAACAGCTACTTTTGGGCGATAAAATTCAACAGCGGCCCTCCCTGCCGCCCCGCCCGACCCACTTTGCCTATGGCCCGCGTTTTTGTTTCCTCCACACAAAAAGACCTCCCCGACCACCGCGAAGCGGTGGACGACATCCTGCGCCGCCTGAAAGCCGACTCCGTCGTCATGGAGTTTTTCGGCTCCCGGCCCGACGACGCACGCAGCGTCTGCCGCGACGAAATCGGTGGCTGCCAGTATTTTATCGGCATTTACGCCCACCGCTACGGCTGGGTGCCGCCCGAAGGCGGAGGCCGCTCCATCACCGAGCAGGAGTTCGACTGGGCGCGAGAGCAGGGGCTGAGCACACTGTGCTACGTCATGCACGACGACCACCCCTGGCCGCCCAACCGTGTGGAGGATGGCGACGGGAAGGCCAAACTCCGGCAGTTCAAAGACAGAATTGGCGGGCTCGTGCGCAGCACTTTCACCACGCCCGACGACCTCGCCAAGCAAGTAGCCGCCGACCTGGCCCGCGAGATTGGCCAGCACGCGCCGCGCCGCGAAGCCCCCGCCCTGCCCCGCCGCTTCTTCGCCATTGACCTCTGGCTCGCCACTTTTTTCACCGGGCGCATTGCCGAACTCCAAAAAATGGACACCGCCCTCGCCGCGCCCGGCACCTTCCTAGCCCTCAGCGGAGCGGGCGGCTATGGCAAAACCAGCCTCGCCACCCAGTATTTCAAGCGCACCGAAGCCCGCCACGCCCACGTCGTGTGGCTGTTTTGCGCCAGCGGCGTGCGGCAGGCACTGCTGGCAGAGCGCGAGTTGCAGGAGCGTTTCATCAAAAAAGAAGAGCAGAACATCCCCGACGACACGCGCTGGGAACTACTGCTCCAGCGCCTCGCCGCCGAAGTACCCGGCCAGCCCCTGCTGGTGCTCGACAACGCCGACGGCATCGCCGAAAAAGACGGCCCCGACCGCTGCGATGTGCTCGAACTGCGCCGCCGCCTGCCCCAGTGGAGTCTGCTCGCCACCTTGCGCCTGCACAAAAATAGCCTGCTCACCGCCCAATTGCCCCAACTCCCAGTGGGCCGATTGGAAGAAACCGATGCCCGCGCCCTCTTCTTGGACTGCTGCCCAGCCGCCGAGCGGGAGGATGCCGAGCAACTCCGCCAAATCTTCCGGGCCGTAGGCGGCCACGCCCTGCTCATCGAACTGCTCGCCAAAAACTTCCAGAAAACCCTCGAAGACGACCTGCCGGGCTACGATCTGGCCGCTTTTTGCCGCGACCTGAGCACCAACGGCATCCTCGACCTCACCAAAAAGCGCAGCGTGGAGGTGGCCTGGCACGATGCCGAAGGCCGATTGGACGACATCCTTGACCGGCTCTACGACTTCAGTCAACTCGACACCCAACAGACCGACGACCTCGGCCTGCTGGCCCTGCTGCCCGCCCAGCCCGTCCCGGTGCAGCACCTGCGCCGCCTCTTCGGCATTGACACCGATGACGACCCGGCGGTATCGGCCTTCACCGAGCGGCTCGACCGCCTCTGCCTGCACGGCTGGCTACAGTTCGTGAAAGCCGAAGGCCACCACCCGCCCGCCTACGGCCTCTTGCCCGTGATGAGCGAACTGGCCCGCCGCAAGATCGCCCCGACGATGGAGCGCTGCGGGGCGTTCGTCAGCCGACTCCGAGCCATTTTGGAAACTGAAAAACTCGGCACCGCGAAGGGTTACTTGGACTACGCGCAGGCGGTGCTGGACAGCACGGCGCATTTGGACACGGAGGAGGTGGGCCTATTGGCGTATTGGGCTGGAAGCCGCAGCCTCGAACTTGGGCAGTTCCGCGTAGCGCTCCGGTTTTTTGAAAAAGACTTGGCGATCAGCGAGCAGATCGCCGCCGCCAACCCGGACTCGGAGGACTTGCAGCGCGGCCTCGCGGTGTCCTGCTCCTGGCTCGGCCACCTCGCCCTCGCGCAGGGCAAGCAGACAGCGGCGCGGCGGTTTTTTGAAAAATACAACACGATCAGCGAGCAGATCGCCGCCGCCAACCCAGACTCGGAAGGGTTGCAGCGCGAACTCGCGGTGTCCTGCTCCTGGCTCGGCCACCTCGCCCTCGCGCAGGGCGACCAGATGGCGGCGCGGCGGTTTTTTGAAAAACGCCACACGATCAGCGAGCGGATCGCCGCTGCCAACCCAGACTCGGAAGGGTTGCAGCGCGACCTCGCGGTGTCGTTTCGCAAACTTGGAGACATTGAAAATGATACGGGAAATCTTGCCAAAGCGCGTATTTTTTATCAAAAAGCACTTGACATTGGCGAAGCCTTGCTGATAATCAATCCTGAAAAGGAGGAAAACCAGCGTGATGTCGCTGTCTTCAATTCGTTGCTCGGCGACCTCGCCCTCGCGCAGGGCGACCAGAGCGAGGCGCGGCGGTTTTTTGAAAAATTTAACACGATCAGCGAGCAGATCGCCGCTGCCAACCCAGACTCGGAAGAGTTGCAGCGCGGCCTCGCGGTGTCGTACTCCAAACTCGGCGACCTCGCCCTCGCGCAGGGCAACCAGACCGAGGCGCGGCGATTTTTTGAAAAATACAACACGATCTTCGAGCAGATCGCCGCCGCCAACCCAGACTCGGAAGAGTTGCAGCACGGCCTCGCGGTGTCGTGTTCCAGACTCGGTGACCTCGCCCTCGCGCAGGGCGACCAGACCGAGGCGCGGCGGTTTTTTGAAAAATCCAACACGATCAGCGAACGGATCGCCGCCGCCAACCCGGACTCGGAACAGTTGCAGCGCGACCTCGCGGGGTCGTGTGTGAAGTTGGGCGACCTCGAAAACAAAATGGGCAACACTGAATCTGCCCGCGACTGGTGGCAGCGCGGCCTGGCCCTGCTGGAGCAGCGGGCGGCCATCAACCCCGACTCGGCGGAGTTGCGGCAGGATGTGGAGTTCACGAAGGGGCGGCTGGAGTGAGTGTCAATCCACTCGTCGGACGACAAACTCGTCGGACGAGTGTTGATGTTTCATCCGACGAATTTCTCGTCGGATGAATGGTTGGCCAACACCGTATCTGGTGGAGTGGGTGCCAAGTGGGAATCTCGCCGCGTTTGGCAGAAAAGCCGCACTTTCGCAGCCTCAACCGAATTCATCCCGCCACAAAAATGACAGCCACCGACCTCGCCTCCTTGCAGCGCAAGCTCCGCCAGATGCTCCCCGACGAGGGCATCATCGCGGTGCTGGCTGCCCTCAAAAAAGCCCTGCCCGAAGGGACAGACCTGTACAACGCAGTGTTTCAACTCGAAACCCGGCTCAACGCCACCAACAAGGACCGGCTGCGGGGCGTACTCTCGCAGGACCAACTCGAACTGGCGTACAACCGCATTTCTGCCGACCTGCTCGACCTGATCGACGGCCTCGAACTGGAGCACTTCGACGTGGCTACTGCCGATGACGGCGGCGCGGCCAACAAAACGGGCAGTATCCTGTACCGCATCCCGCACACGATGGAGGTGGAGGAGGAACACCGCTGCATCGTCCGCTTGGCCTTCGACGATGAGGTGATCATCCGCAACATCGAGATCACCCGCGACACGGTTTTGAAGGACGTGCGGGTGTCGGAAGTGATGGAGGTGGAACTGATCGACCCCAACCCAACGCCCTCGTTCGCCATCCGCAAACTCAACTCGGCGGAGCAGTTTTTGGAAAAAAACGACTACACAGAGTGGATTTTCTTCGTGAAACCCCTCCTCACGGGTGAACTGCCATTAGTGCTGCGCATCGCGGTGCTGGAAATCATTGACGAACACGAGCGCAAAAAAGAGATCGTGCTCGAAGAGGTGATCCATGTGGTGGCCGACGCGCCCGAGCCTGGCGCAGCGGGCGCAGCCGCAGGGTTCAAAAACGCGGGCTACACCATCGCGACAGGGTCTACCGTCGAGCCAACATCGAGCAAAGAACCCGGTACTTCCGAGTCTTCCGCACCACCGAGGCCCTCGCCCACCGCGCCGAGCCCAGTTTTCAATGCGCCGCCTCAAGCAGCAGAGGGCAAGCGCCGCTACGCACTGGCTTTGCTGGCCCTGATCGTGGCCGTCGCAGGCATCTGGGCGGCTGGCTCCATGTTGGGCTGGTGGGGCAACTCCGCTGCCCCGGAGAGCCTGACCCGGATAGACCGCGAAGATTGGCAGTCGGCCCTGAACAGCGGCACGAAGGCTGCCTTCGGCGGGTATTTAGAAAAACACCCTGAAGGCTTGTTCAAGTCGGTAGCCCGCTACAAATTGGACAGCATACAGCGGGCCGAACAACCCTCCAGTGGGCTGGTACCGCAGCAAGATTCGTTGCTCTCGGAAGGCTTGGCCGATGCAGGGGCGGACGAACTGGCGGAAGGAGGGCCACCCGCTGCCACAAAAAAAACTGCTGCAAAACCCGCCAAGCCTCAAAAGACAAAGCCCGTCAAACCAAGCAGCACGGCCCCTACCCTACCCCAGCCGGTCGGTCCGCCCAAGCCCACTGACCTGCCTGTTCCTCCCCCCCCTCAGGTGCCCAATCCCCCAGCCAAACGGCGTTCTGGTTTCGAGATGGTGCCAGTGTCTGGCGGCAGCATGAACATCGGCTGCGAAGATGGCGGCAAAGACGAATGTCCGCACCCGATCACAGTGAGTAATTTCAAAATAGGCAGGTACGAAGTGACGCAGGCCGACTGGAAGGAGGTGATGGGTAACAACCCATCACACTTCAATTACAGCCGCTGTGCGGAGTGTCCGGTGGAAAAGGTGTCGTGGGAGGAGGTGCTGGTTTTTGCTAAAAAAGCCGGTGAGAAGTACGGGGTGCGGTTCCGGCTGCCCTCCGAGGCGGAGTGGGAATACGCGGCGCGGGGCGGGGCAACGGGCAAGGGCCTCAAATACGCGGGCAGCAACCGCTCCGGCGAGGTAGGCTGGTACCACGACAACAGCGAGGAGACGCACCGCGTGGGGCAGAAGAAGCCCAATGAACTGGGTATTTACGACATGAGCGGCAACGTGTGGGAATGGTGCTTGGACACATACAAACCTTACCCCGGCTGTAAATCGAGGACAACGGACGACCGCATCATCCGAGGCGGCTCATTTCGCAACTACGGCTCAAAAGGCCGCACCTGCAACCGCAACTTCATGTGGCCCACAAAAAAAGATTTCAGCGTGGGCTTCCGGTTGGTGCAGGAAAATTGAAGGTCGTCATTGCGTCATTCGTCATTTTTACCCGCCGTAGCCCAATGTCATCGGGCTACCCGTGAAGCGGGATTACAGGGCGCATCCGTTAAAAATTTTTTCCAACACAAAACCGCCAAACGCCCGAAAGCACCTACTTTTGTGTTTCAAAATTCAGCACAGTGTGCCATTTCTGTTTGGTGCGCTTTATTTTTTTAACAAAATATTTCACTTAATTGGCTTTTAAACCATACCGACCCAAACCCGCTGGCAGTGTCGGCGGCGCCCGCCCACCCGGCCCGCCTCGTCCAGGCGGGGGTGGCCCTCGCCCGTTCAACCGCGGGCCACGTCCACCAGAACACAGCATCAACGGTTTCATTCGCTCCCTTGAAGTACGCTTGGTGGGCGACAACCTTACCGAAATCAGCGTGGTTGCTGGCCAGCCCATCGAGAGTGCTGTTTTCCCTACCTCCAAGCTGCAAAAATGGGCCGAAGAAATGGGCCTCGATCTGGTAGAAATCACGCCCAATGCCGTGCCCCCGGTGGTGCGCATTGTGGACTACAACAAGTTTTTGTACCAGAAAAAGAAGCGGGAGAAGGAGTTGAAGGCCAACTCTTCTAAAGTGGAACTCAAAGAGATCCGCTTTGGTCCGGAGACTGGCGACCATGACTTTGAGTTCAAACTGCGCCACGCCAAAAGTTTCCTCGCCGAGGGCAACAAGGTGAAAGCCTACGTCCAGTTTCGCGGTCGCGCTATCGTGTTCAAAGACCGAGGCGAACTGCTGTTGCTTCGTTTTATGAAAGAATTGGAGGAGCATGGTGTGGCCGATCAGATGCCCAAACTGGAGGGCAAACGCATGGGCGTTATCCTGTCGCCAAAAAAGACGGGAGGCGGTGCGGCAAAAAAGAAGGAAGAAGTTTAGGGTTTCATTTCTTCCTTTGGGCAAGACTGCTACCTTTGCGATCCATTTTTCAACACTTATCATTTTGTCATGCCGAAGATGAAGACCCACTCCAGCGCCAAGAAGCGATTCAAGGTGACTGGCACCGGGAAAGTCAAACGCAACCGAGCGAGAATGCGCCACTTGATGCGCAAAAAAACGACGAAAGCAAAGCGCAACCTGCGCGGCGGAGTCATCGTAGACCGCACGGAGCACGCTCGTATGGAGCGACTGCTGGTCATCTGACCAGCCCAACTGCCCGCGAAGGCGGGAGTTTTCACCATCATTTTTTAACGAGAACACTGGTTTAAAGCGTAGGTAGTTATCAGTTCTTAGTTATCAGTTGTCGGTTCCCTCTGAACTTCAAACTGCCAACTTCAAACTTCAAACTCTCTTCCCCGGTGTTGTACTAAAAAAACAATTCAATGCCAAGAGCAACAAACAACCCGGCTAGCCGAGCGCGCCGGAAAAAAATCATGTTGGCAGCTCGCGGTTACTTTGGCGCACGTTCCAAAGTGTACACCGTTGCCAAAAACACCCTCGAAAAAGGTTGGCAGTATGCCTTCCGTGACCGCAAATTCAAGAAACGCCTGTTCCGCCGATTGTGGATTGCGCGTATCAATGCAGCCACTCGCGCTGAGGGCATGACTTACAGCCGATTCATTCACGCCCTCGACCAGAAGGGCATCGGCCTCAACCGCAAAGCGTTGGCCGATCTCGCACTCAATCACCCCACTACTTTCAAGGCGGTGCTGGATGCGGCACGAGCGCAGGGGTGAGAATGTCGAACGAGGACAAATATTGAGAAACGAGGAACCGGCCAGTAGCCGATTCCTCGTTTTTTTTTGCGGGTATTCAAACAATCGGAGATTTGACAGACCTTCGTTCCAATATTCCAACGACGGAGCACTCGTGTTCTCAACCGATTTCCACACCTAATTTTTCACAACCTGACTATGCAAAAAACATTACCCTTGCTGTGCGCCTTTCTTCTGGCCAGCCTCTTCTCTACCGCACAAACTTGTGTGCGCGACTCCTCCCTGCTGCAAAAGCCTGACTCTGTGAGGATATCACCCCTGCCATACACTCAGGCTCATCAGGTATATGGGCTTTGGGCCGCTTGCATCAACGAACCCTACCTGCAGTCGGTGACGCTCAAAGTACCGCCTACC
>JAYSUY010001110.1:0-7360 GCA_043718855.1 Saprospiraceae bacterium
GGAGGTCATCGCCGACGTGAATGGCCCCAGCGCGATAGCGGGATTTAGTGGCAGCGGCATCATCACTTGCCAGCAGCAGTTCGTGTCGCTGGCCGGCAACTCGCCCACCGCTGGCGTGACCTACAAATGGTTGGGTCCCAACGCCTTCACCTCCAACCAGCAAAACCCGCTGATTGGAGCACCCGGTAAGTATGTGCTCACCGTGACTAACCCCAGCAACGGCTGCACTTCGAGCGATGAGGTGACTGCCCTACAAGACATCGTGCCGCCTCTGCTGAGCGTACCAGTCAGCGTTACACTCACTTGCACTCAACCTTCACCTGTGATTTGCGCCCAATCGAGTCCGGGTACAACGATTTCGTGGATCGGCCCGAACGTCCCTTCCACACAGCCTTGCGTCACGGTCAGCATACCGGGCGAATACAGATGCGTTGCTACGGCCATGAATGGCTGCACCACGACGGCTTCCACCACAGTGTTCTACAACACTGTCCCTCCAAACATCACCATCCCGCCTATCGAGCAGTTAGACTGCAATACGCTCTGCGTGAAGGTGCAGCCCACTTCCACCACCCCTGGCGTGGTGCTGATTGAACAGGAAATCTGCCAACCCGGCACCTACTTCGTGCAGGCCACCGACCCGGTCAACGGCTGTACTTCGACGGCATCTTTCGAGGTGAAAGCAGCACCCCCGCTCACCATTGACATACCCACCATACCCATTTCTTGTGGCGAGGCGGTACTATTGGAAATAAAAGCCCTCGGCGGCACCCCGCCCTACCGCTATCTCTGGACGACTGGCGACACGACCGCAACGGTGACATTGCCGCCTAATTTTTCGGGAAATCTGGGCTGCACCGTTAGTGACAGCGGCGGCTGCAAGGCTGCGTTCGGGCCAATTTTCATTGCTCCCGTGCCGCCCATCGGACTGATAGTCAGCAAAGTCAACGAATCCGTACCAGGTGCGAAGGATGGCTCAGCCACCGTGACACCCAGTGGCGGCACCCCTGGATTCACCTACCTGTGGAGCAACGAAAAAACTACCTCAACCATCACCGGGCTATCAGGCGGCACCTATACCGTCACCGTGACCGACATCGCAGGCTGCACGGCGGTGGCTCAAGTGGAGGTGAAAATCTCCTCCAGTACCGACGAGTCGGAGTGGCTCACGGAACTCTCGCTCGCGCCCAACCCAACGGAGGGATTTGCTCAACTGACGCTCCGGCTACACGAGCCGGAGGCTGTCCGCCTGAGCATCTACGACGCAGCGGGGCGGCTTATTTTTGAAGAAAAAATGGGTGCAGCCCAAGCGTTTAGCCAAAAAATAGACCTGAGCGGCCAGCCTGCTGGGGTGTACCTCGTGCGGGTACAAGCAGGAGAGCGGACGGCGCTGCGGCGACTGGTGGTGGCGAGGTAGCGGTAGCACGGCGTTTACGCCGTCGGGATACGCGCCGTTTACGGCGATGTCAGACGGTATCAGAGGCGTAAACGCCCCATGGCCCGACGGCGTAAACGCCGTGCCACCTATACCTGCCTCACCATCGTCCACCCGCCGCGCAGGTCTTCCTTCAAAAGGTCAAAATCAAAACTCGTTTCGCCTGTGATGCGAAAACCGGCCCGTTCGTAAGCACGATACGGGCCGGTTTTCATGACGTGCAGCCACACTGCCTCGCGGCCCAGCGCAGCAGCTTGCTCCATTGCCCATTCGATGAGTTGTTGCCCTGCGCCTTTGCCAAACCAGTAGGGCATGAGGTAGATTTTTTCGAGGTAGAGTGCGTTGGGAATGGAGTCATTGGGCAGTGGTTTTTGTAGTACAAGTTTCAGAAAACCAACGATTTGTGCTGCTTCATCGGTAGCCAGAAAGTAGGCGATGTTAGGGTCGGCGAAGTCATGCCGGAGCGCATCAGTGCCAAAGCACCGCTCCATGTACCAGTCCAAGCCACCCGGATGCCAGATGTGCGGGTAGTATGGCTCGTAGGTAGCACGTCCGACGTATTGCAGCAGCGCAAGGTCGTCGAGGCTTAGTTTTTGGAGAAAAAAACATGGCTGAAAGTGTGGCACACCTCGAAGGTGTGCCACACTTTTTAGAGGAAAAATTTGCCCCAAATGATGCCGCAAATGCTGCACATAATCCTCCGCGACAAAGCGGAGGGTCAACGGCTCATCGCCCCAAGCCGACAGCAGGGTCTCCAAAAATTCTGGTCGAATGCGAGACACGACATGCGCGAGGTGCGCATTGTAGGCATACCAGAGCGCTACGAGGTTGGGCCAGTTAGCCGCCTGATAATCTTGCGATTGCACCCAAAACTCCTGTGCGTAGCGGTAAGCGTGGAGGTCAGTGATGCCCTGCTGCGCCCGCACGAAACGCTGGTGGTTGTTGGCTGCTGAGTCGATGAGGTGTCCGATGATTTCTTTGGGCGACCACTTGTCTGGAGCAGGGCGGGCGGCAGATTCTGTTTCGCTGAGGGCGATCAGGCGGGGCCGAGCGTTGGTGACGGCGTGGAGAAGGTGGGCGGAAGTGGCGTACATTTTTTGGGGCAAAGGTAAACTTGTGCATCAAGGCGGGAAGGGGTGAAAGCCTTCCGATCTTACCGAACCCTAACCGGTTACGAACCGGCAACAAAAAAGGGCCGCTCTGTTGGAGAGCGGCCCAAACTCATGGTAGGTTTCGTTCTGATGTGCCGATTAAAAAGTACTCAATCAACTAATTAGCCTGCGTCGAAATCACGTCGCGGGCAAACAACAAGCGTGGCTTCCAGTATTTGGAAGTGGAAATATTTTCTACGATGATACCTCGGCTGCTGGTGCTGTGGACGCAGAAGATGCCTTCTTCATTGCGTTCAACCACCATCGCAACGTGCTGGATGCCGCCTTTGGCTCGGCCAAAAAACAGGAGGTCGCCAGGTGTCACGTCTTCAAAATCCACTTTCAGCCCTTGCTTGGACTGTGTGGACGAGCAGGACGACACGCGCACGTCAAATTCTTTCAGGATGTAACTGGTAAAACCGGAGCAATCGAAACCGGTGGATGGAGTGCTGCCAGCGTAGCGGTATTTCAGCCCGATAAAATTTTGGGCGTAACCGGTGATGTGTTCTCTGAGCATCATCACTTCCTCGTTGCTGGCGCTGTCCGATTTGGTATCGGCAAAAGAAGAGCCGAGGAAAAAAGCGAGGGAAAGAAGGGCAAATAGTAGGTTTTTTGGGCGACTTAGGTGGTAAGTTGATTCGTTCATAAACGATGTTTGAAGTCCACAGCCGGGGGGCCAACTGCGCTCGCCAGTGCATGAGCAGGACTGTTAAGAAAAACGGCTTTGGTTGAGGTAGACAGTTCCGGTGGCTTGCATACACTGGACGGATTAAATGCTCACGGGAGGAACATCAAATTGGAACTGCCAAAGGAGTAAAAGAACTGCAAGCCGAGGGCAAAGGTAGAAAGCGGTTTGAAAAAACCAAATCTTTGAAATAAAAAGCGGGAATCATGTCTCAGTGCAGTGTAAAAATATCAGCATCCTTCAAAAAAGGCAATTGTTGTCGGTAGGCCTGCAAATTAGACAAGGATAAATTGGCGGTGAACACACCCTCCTGACCAGAAATTTGACAGATCGGATGTCCGGCAAAATCAATGACGGCGGAGTCGCCTGAGTATTCCAAGCCGCCTCCGTCTTTCCCAACAATGTTCACGCCCGCTACAAAGCATTGATTTTCAATGGCTCTGGCCGTCAGGAGACTGCGCCAGTGGTGCGCCCGGCGGTTGGGCCAGTTGGCAACGTAAATGAGGAGGTCAAATAACTCCGCTCCTGGCCCATCCTCCGATGGATGGGGCGTATTTCGGCTCCAAACCGGGAACCGCAGGTCGTAGCAAATCAGCGGGCAAATGCGCCAACCTTGCCACTCTACGACCAGTCGCTGCTGCCCCGGCGTGTAGTGTTCGTGCTCACGCGACAGGCCGAATAGGTGTTTTTTATCGTAGGTTTTGATGCTGCCATCGGGGTAGGCCCAGACCAAACGGTTGAAGTATCGCCCCTCTTCTTTGCAAATAAAACTGCCCGTGACCACCGCGTTCAGGTCGTTGGCTGTAGCACGCAGCCAGCGTACCGTCGGGCCATCCATTGGCTCCGCCAGCGCATCGGCGTTCATGGAGAAGCCCGTGCTGAACATTTCGGGCAACACGATCAGGTCAGTGCTGCCGCGTAAGGGGGCAAGTTTTTGAGCGAACATCAGCCGGTTGGCATCGGGCTGCTCCCAGTGGACGGCGGATTGGACGATGGTGAGGCGCATGGGCGGGTGGTTGTAGTGGGGCCAAAAGTAGGAAGAGTGGGGCATCTGGTATATACGAAAGCACCCCGCCGCTGGGTGAGGGCGGCGGGGTGCGGGGTTCATTTGGTTTTTGGGGAGCGTTTGTCAGATGCATTCACCACTTGATGATGTAGTTGACATAAACGTTTTTGGGGCGGGTTTCCCTGTCGCCATTGCCAGTTATTTGGACTGTGTGGGTGTGGTTCCCCGCTTCTTTTGTCTTGCAGTCAGCCAAATTATCTCCCTGATCGCCTAGGTAAGACAAGGGAGTGGTCAGTGCAGGATCTCCAGTCGTTCTTGGTATATCGTGCTGGTGCGCTCCAGCGGAACTGGTCACGCCTGTAAAATCATTTTTTGGAAGGGCCGTTGCATCTTCCTGCCTTGACCCAACTTCATTGGATGAGAGTCCGGTTGCGCTTGGTATGCGGTTGTTTTTGTCAATATCGGCATTGGAAGCGTATGAGACTCCACGCAAAAACTGCCCGCGCAAATCAGGCAAAGTGAACGTGCTGACTCCATTTCCTGGCCCCCAGTAATTGCCTATCACACCAAAAAGCGCACCGAAGGTAGCCCTGTTTAGGGTATCACCATTGCACAGAAACCAGCCCGTTGGCACCTTAGAGGCCGGGCCAGCGAAGGGCATAATGGTCCCGACGGGGATGCCGTCTCCCGTTTTGTCGGTGTCTGGCTTGAACTTTTGCCCATCGTATTTCAGCACTTGCCCTGTGGCTGCTCCGGTGGTTTCGATACCAATGGTGCGCTCCGAAGTGCGCGAAGCAAAGGCATACGGCACCGAAGTCAATTTGAACGTGGCGATGGGAATAAACGGCGCACCAGCATTGGTCTGAAAACGGATGTCCACCCACTTGTCGCCTGTGTGCCACGGCACCTCGGACATTTGTTTCTGCGGGGGACAAAGCAGCATGGGGTCAGTACCAAATTCGAGGCTGAACTCGCCAAAAGCGTTGGTCATAGCTTTGGTCTGTTCGCAATACTCCACTGTTGAAGTGGCAATGGATGGGTTGCCCGTGTAAATTTTGACATTGACGTACACCGTGCTGTTTGCGATGGGCTTTGGTGGGTTGGTGCTTGTGTCGCGGGCCACAGCCGTGAAATGCAAGAGGTCGGCGATGTTGCTATTCTGGGCATTGCCCGAAACTGAGGCAAAAGTGGCCGCTGCCACCAAGAGGAGGGCTTGGAAAAAATTTTTCATGGTGAAAAACGTGGTTTAGAGTTTGACGAAAGTGAGCGTTCTGAGCAGTGTGCCAGCATCGTTTGCCAGCGTGATCTGGTAGGCACCAGCGGGCAGCATTTGAGTGGCGATTTCAAACTTGCTGGTGTCGAACCATTGACGGACCCATAGTGTGCCGCTGCTCGCGGTGATGATTGCCCAGCCTTTTATCGCGGGCAAATCAGACACTTCTACCGTCAGCGTCTCGCCCACTGGGTTTGGGAAAATTTTTATGTCAGGTATAGAAGATCGGGACGGGTGGACGACGGAGACAATGGGACCTTGCTGAGACCCCATATTGACCTTCCCATTGCCCCCAGAAAACACCTCGCCGAACGAGCATGACATCTGGCTAACAGAAGCACCGCCAGAGGAAAAAGTGACGCGCCCAAGCGATTGTCCGGAGCTTTCGGGAGCGAGCAGCCCCAGCCCGCCCAAGAGCAGAATAAAGATTTTTAATTTCATGTTGTAGAGTGATTTTGAATAAATTGATGCTACAAAAGTCCAGTCGCCATCCGGCGGCGGCAATACCATCTGGATGCTATTTTACCCTCGCGATGCTTGCTGTACTTTTGCTGAAAATCTGGCTCCCATGCGCTTTTGTCTCTTCTGCTTGCTACTGCTGTCACTAACCTCCGTGCTTCGAGGGCAGCCAGTACTGGTGTTGGACGAAGGCTTTGAAGAATGCGATTTGGCTCCATTCTGCCGGGTGTTGAAAATACTGGACTCAACGGCAAGACCGGGAGCGATCGCGCAGATTGACCCAGAACAGGACTTTGCGCCTGCGCCAAGAAATGGTCTGAACTTTGGTTTTGAACTCGCCTCGTACTGGGTAACTTTTGCCGTTGAGAACCAAAGCGAAAAACCTGGAGAGTGGCATTTGGACATCCCCAACCCCAACCTCAGCATCCTGCATCTATATCGAAAAACGGAAGGCGGCTTGCTTTTGCAAACTTCAACAGGGCTGCTTGCTCCTGCACCGCCATTGGGAATGGCTTACTTCTACCACTTCCCCATTCGGCTCGCCGGAGGTGAGCGAGCGCGGTTTTACCTTTTTGCGAACGTCGGGCGCACAGCCAACAACCCGACCATGCCTGCTCAGATATTGAATGAGCGGGGGTTCCTGAAAAACATCGCCCAGCAATCTGCGCGTCAATATTTTTTCGCGGCGGTCTACCTGATTTTCATTCTGATAGCCTCGCTCATGCACTATGCGCTGCGCACCAAGCCAACCTTCTGGCTGCTCCTTTTTGTGCTGGCATCCGTGCTGTTCCTCATGGGTTTGAACGGTACTTTTTTGGAAATCAACTGGACTATCTTTCGACACCTCTCTCGATTCTTCGTCGGTGGGGCATCGGGTTTTTCGCTTATTGCCTTCACCATACTTTTCATTGAGTTCTACGAGTTGGAACAACACCTGCCTCGCTTGGCTGTGGGGATGAAAAACTTGGCTAATCTGTTCATCGTAGTGATGGCGTTGCAGTCCGTGCGCTATTGGGTTGAAATTCCGATAATAGCGAAGATGACGTATGTGCTTTCGGTATTTTACATCGTCCCAACACTCTATGTTTTCACTATCAGCGGCTTGTTATTTTGTAGGAAAAGGCGACATCACTATCTACTTTTTGCTGAAATCTATCTGCTTTCTCTGTTGAACGCTGTTTTTCTGGCTGGTCAACAGGCTGGCTTCTTACCGCTCCAGTTTGATGCAGTTTTTTTTGTGCAAATCGGGTTTTCGGTCGTCGCCCGTTAAAGAGTTGATGGGTATTTTTGCACGAAAAAGACAAAGCAAGATGTGCAAATCGACACAAGTAGCACAAGCCGGTCAAGTGTG
>JAYSUY010000112.1:0-2315 GCA_043718855.1 Saprospiraceae bacterium
CCGATCTCCTACACCTACGCAGCCAACGGCCACCTGAGCATCGACCACCACCAAAAGGCCACCTTCGCCTACAACCACCTCAACCTGCCGCGCAGCATCGTATTCACCACCACCACGCCCAACCCCAAAATCGAGTGACTCTACGACGCGGCGGGGATGAAACTCACCAAAAAACTCTACTCTGGCACCACCCTCACCGGCACCAAGAACTATATCAACGGCATCGAGTACGACGGCGCGAACCTTGAAGCCATTTACCGTCTGCTGCCCAACGGCGCGGCTTTGCACTACGACTACACGCTGACATTAGAGATGCTACGTCCCCGCGTACCGCCGCCGCCGCAACCACACAAACCCCCAGCCGAACAGCCCCAGAAACACCAACGGCAGCCCGATATTGATCGCCTGCCAGAGGGTTTTCTCCTCACGGGCACGCACCCCGTCGAGCAGGCGCAGCTTCACTTCCTTCGAGCGGGCTTCGATCACGCCGGTCGGGTCGATGAGGTACTCCACCGCGTTGAGCATCAGGTCGCGGTTGGCGTAGGTGGTTTTTTCGAAGCGGTTGAAGCCCAGCGGCAGGTACTCCTTCGTAGCTGGGTCGCGCACGAAATTGGCCGCCACATCACCATCGCTCACCAGCAGCATCCGGCCAGGCTCGCTCACTGGCTTGAACTCGGTACCGAGCCGCTGTAGCCCGGCCAGCATCTCGGCGCTCAGGCGATTCTCAAACACCGAGGCGAACTGGCCTTCGAGCAGCAGCGCGACGGTCTGCATGCCCTTGTCGAACTTGGCCGGGTCTGGCTCCTTACCTATAGTGCTGAAATTCAGGTCCATCGGGCTGAATTGCAAGCGGCTGTAACGGCTGCTTTTCAGGAGCGGAATTTTGCGCACCGCCGTTTTGGTGCGGATGGTGTCGATGCTGGAGCAAAATCGCAACTCCACGCGGTCCAGATTTTTCACTATCGGGTGCAGCCCGGTTGGCAGTACGGCGGGGTGGTAGAGCCAGGGGAACATCTCGAACTGCGGCCCGTTGCCGCTCATGCCCACTTGGATGGGGATTTTGGTACACTGGATATCGAGGACTAGATCGGGCTGGATGCGTGCGCCGTACTTGAACAGCATGTCCTCCAAGTTGAGCGGGTAATCGCTGGGTACAAAGCGAGATGCAGGATTTCGGAGGCTATCAAGGTCGGCATTGAGGCGGTCGATGAGCCACAGCACGGGGCCGCCTTGCATGATGTACTGGTCGATCTTGAACTTGTCCTTTTCGGAAAATGCGCCACGCGGTTTGGCTACCACGAGCAAGGCGCACTGCTCAGGTTTGAGTTGCACAAAACTGTCGAGCGTGACGTGGCCGGTGTTGTAAAACTGCCGCAGGTTGCGCTCCATGTCGAGCGTTTGCAGTTCCGTTAGTTCGCCATGTCCGGTGGTGAAAAAAATGTTGGGCCGCTCTGGCACCTGCACTTTTTTGATGGCGTTGGCGAATTTGTACTCCAATAGGCTCACCGAGTTGTTGATGGCCTCGTCGGGCGAGAGCGTGGCCGAGTTGTTTTCGAGCAATGGCACCACCACTTTGCGGGTACCGTAGCGCACCACGGCGACCGGATACACGAGTTTTTGCGAAGCCTGTCCCTGCTCGTTCACCCGCAGACTCGTGGGCATGATGCCATCCTGCTTGAGGTTTTCCTGTCGGGCTTTGGCTTCTTCGCGGCTCCCGGCCAGCGGGTCTTCAAAACTGTACTCCACGTAGCCGCTTTCGGAGCGGAAGTCGTCGAGTAGTTCGCGGGTGGCTGTTTGTAGCCGCTTGAAACCCGCCGGGAACTCGCCTTCGAGCAGCACTTGCACCAAGATGGGTTCTTTCAAATCGCTCAGCAGGGTGCGCGTGGGGCGCGTGAGCGTGTAGCGCCGCTCCTCGGTGAGGTCGAGGTGGCCGTATAAACTGTTGGCTAAAATATTGACAAACAGCAGGATGCCACAGAGGAGGCCAAATTGCAGGAGGGCTTGTGAACGTGGAGAGCGCATAATTTTGGTATGTGGTCAATGTAGCCCGCCTACGCTTTGGCTTCGGCGGGTAAAAATGTGTGGTAAAGGTGATCTTAGACCACCACCCCATGAAACCGCAGCAGGTGTCCCTCCGTCTGTTCGTTGTAGACGCAGACAATCAGTGCATTGCGAACGGCGGGTGGGCGGGGAAACAGAATTTTGATCGGGTTGTGGATGTAGCCGCGCTCACCGAACAGTTGCAGTTGGGCTTGGCGGGGCCGCTTGAACAAGCGCAGTTGGTCGGCAGTAGCAGGCAGCGGCACATCGCCGTA
>JAYSUY010001111.1:0-7359 GCA_043718855.1 Saprospiraceae bacterium
ATAATCAGTGTGTTGCGCCATGATTCGGAGCAATGCGGCTCAATTTCTGCCAAAATTTGATGTCAGGTTTTGGCTGCTGCGGTCATATTCTTGAGGCAAGTCTTCTCAGATGTATTCTAATCCACATTTTCTCATGCTCAAAACCCACTTTTTTATGCGACATCTTCTTCTTTTCATTTTTGGCATCGTACTCACGACGCTCCTCCCCGCACAACCTTCCAGCACCTTTTTCAGCACCTTCGATGCAGAGCGCGGCAATGTACTGGCCCCCGCCAGCGGCGGCAGCCTCTGGCTCGGCGGCATGAAAGACGAGCGCGTGCTACTCACCAAACTCTCCACCGATGGCAAAACGCTCAGCAAGCACAGCATTGATTTTGAGGGACTTGGCCTGGATACGGAACATTTGGTAGACTTTTTTGAAGAAACCGATGGCACCCTCGTGGGCTGCGGCAACTTCGAGAACGACAGCCAGGCTCGGGGCTTTGTGTTCCGCTACGACCCTGCCGCGAAGCAGGTGGTGTGGGCACACATCGTGCGCAGCGGCGGCCTCAACTACCTGTACGGCATCACTCAACTGGGTCCGGGCGGCGACTATGTGCTGTACGGAAACCCGCACTTCGCGAGCGGCGACAACGCAGAACTGCTGCGCCTCAGCCGCAGTACTGGCCAGATTGTGCTTGGCCAAGCCAAACGCTTCGGCATAGGTCCGTTCAACAACATCACTCAAGCCGTGTACCACAACGGTGCGCTCTACACCTGCGGGCGGTTCACGGGCACCGAACCTTTCCCTGATGCCCGGATGCGCAACGCGATCTGCAAAGTGGACCCTGCTACGCTCGAACCGCTCTGGACGCGGCTCGGCCCGCTCCCCACCAGTTCGTCGGGGCGGTTTTATGGGCGTGACCTGATCATCGACAATGGGGCGATCCTCTCCACCTTCAGCGGCGACCACACGGGGCCGGTGCTGACAAAATCGGAGGTTTTTCTTCAAAAAAACGACCTCGACGGCAACCCGCTCTGGCTACGGCAATACAAACTGCCTGCTTTCAAGGGCGAGTTCGCGGAGGAAGTCATCAGCCTGCCCGACGGTTACATGCTCTACGGCTACGATTTTCTGACGGACACGAGCCGCCTTTTTCTCCTCAAAACCGACAAGGAGGGCGAAGTGATCACGGCGGCGAAAATTGACTTCGGCCTCAACGACGAGTTTTCAGAAATCCCCGCCCGCTCCAAAATCCTGCGCGTCGGCGACGCGCTTTTTCTCACGGCCCTGAGCGAGAACAACTTGGGCCAGACTCAGGGCATCTTGGTGAAGACCGACTTGGACGGCTGGCTGAGCGATTCCTGCGGTTTTGTCAAAAAAACGCCCGCCACGTTTTCCACTTGGGAGCCTAACGTGTCGCAACTTTTGGTGCCTACCGTGACCCCTAGCCCGGCCACCACCGAGGCGGCCACCACTTCGTTGAGTACGCCCGACCTGGCTTTTTCTAAAAAATGTGGTGCCGACGGCACCTGCCCGACGCTGTCCGACCTGCGGCTCACGCTCGATTCGATCAGTTGTGCCAACGGCGAGCCGCTGCTGCACTACACGTTCTGCAACATGGGCGGGCAGACCTACGAAGGCTCCGCTTTTTTCGGGCTGTATGACAAAAACCCGCTCACCGAGAAAGCGAAATTGGTAACGGTGATCATCCACACCGGCAACGCGCTCGCGCCCGGCGAGTGCATCAGCGATGTTGTCGCCTCCAATTCGCTGCCGCCGATGTCCTTCCTATTGGATACGTTTTCAGTGCTTTACGGACTGATGGGCATCAATCTGGCGACCACCACTCCGGTGATGCTCAGTAGTTTCCCTTTCCCGCCCAACAGCCCGGAGTGCGGCTACGCCAACAATCTGGACAGTTTTGAGGTGAAAAAGCCCATCTGCGCCCCCGACTCTTGCCACCCCAACACGTTCTGGAAAATCTTTGGCCGGCAGGGCAACTGGATCAACATTTCCGCGCTCCGTGCGGCACCCGACGGCAACTTGTACATGGTGGGCCGCCAAGACGACCACTTGACGATTGGCAAAATGGCTCCCGATGGGCAGTTCGTGTGGACGCGCTCCCTAACCCTCGCCCCCTTGCTGCGGCCGCTGATTTCTGAGATCATCGTGGACAGCGAGGGCATGATCGTGGGCAGCGGCAACCTCACTGCGCCGAATAGCGGGGAAAACAAGGGGGCATTCGCTTTTCGCTACAACCCGACCACCGATCAGGTGCTTTGGGCACAGCGTTTCATCGCATTCCGCTCCACGGAAGGCGGTATCTTGGAGAAAACGCCCGGCGGCAACTTCTTGCTGCACTACAATCCTTCTATCGTGGGGACGGACGCAAAAAGAGCCGAGATACTGGAATTGGACCGCGCAACAGGCCAGATCGTCCCTGCTTTCGCCAAACGTTACGAGTATCAGTATAGTCAGGCTTTCAGCAACGTAGTGGCGCACAATGGGGCGATCTACACGACTGGCTACACCATCAGGCAAGTGGGCAATACTGGTTTCAGAAGGATGGTGATGTCGAAATTAGATGCCAGCACAGGCGATGTGATCTGGTCGCGGACGGGCCTCACCGATTGGCCGCAAAATTCCGACTTCGCTGGCGGTGACCTGATCGTGGACGACAACAGTTTGCTTGCGCTGTACTACGGCAACGAGACGGGCAACGCCGTCGGCAACGCCATCAAACTGTACCTTCAAAAAACCACGCTCGATGGCGAAGTGCTGTGGGTGAAAAAATACGACTTGGCTGCTTTTCCCAGAGAACTGGTCGCCACTCCCGATGGCTATGT
The DNA here is from genome assembly GCA_043718855.1 of Saprospiraceae bacterium. Classification (GTDB taxonomy): domain Bacteria; phylum Bacteroidota; class Bacteroidia; order Chitinophagales; family Saprospiraceae; genus M3007. The sequence goes on from JAYSUY010001111.1 coordinate 2,830, forward strand.
CATCTTCTCGGGCGCCAGCGCACGCACTTTTTTGAAAACCGACAAGGAGGGCAATTTGCTGGTTTCCAAAAGGTTGGACAGTCAAGCCTACTTTATTGGAAGTGCTGGAATCGGTGAACAAAACCAAGCGGAGCGCATAGGCCAGCACCTGTACTTCGCCCATGAGACGGCTCGCGCCAACCAGGTTTATGGGTACACCACCTTGTTGAAGACCGACCTGAACTTAGAGATGGAGTTCGACTGCGCCTTCTCGCCTTTCCCGATTACGTACTCATCGGTGGCCGTTAAGCCGAACATTGAGGCGCCGCAGACGGTGACGGCCAGCCCCAGTGTTCAGGAGGCGGTGGTCACTACACTCAGCCCGGATGTGATCGTCGTTCACAAGTCCTGCCCAACTTGCGCTACCGAATCCTGTACTGATTTGCCCGACATCACGGCCCGCGTGGACAGCATAACCTGCTCGCCTACGCAGGGGGCGGTAGCGCACATTCGTGTCTGCAACCTCGGCCAAGCGACACCCGCCGCAGGATTTCACCTCACTTTTTACGGCAAAAACCCGCTCGTGGGCAATGCTATGCGGCTCCAATCGGTGTTTTTGCAAGAAATGCCAGCCCCCGGCCAGTGTCTGCAAACCGTGCTGCCGCTCAACGCCCTGCTCCTACAAAACCCTAAAGTGTACACCCTTGCCGGGGTGGACGGCAACGTGCAGCCGCCCATCGCGCTGGATGTTTTTCCCTTTGTCAACGGCTACACAGAGTGCAACTACGCCAACAATCTGGACAGTTTTGAGGTGATATTGCCTGACCCGAAAAAACTTGACCTCGGCCCAGACCGCGCCATCTGCACGGGCCAGATGGTCACGCTGGATGCGGGCAGCGGCTACGCCACCTACCTCTGGGCCAATGGCCCTTCGCAAGCACAACTCACTGTGGAACAGCCGGGAAATTATCGGGTGACCGTGACGGATGCTTGTGGCCGGTTGCAGGAGGATGCCGTGCGGGTACTTGCTTCTTTCGACTGCGACACGGCCTCTTGCGCGTCCAGCACGTTCTTGCGGGTGATCGGCGAGCCGGATGTTCGGGAATGGGGAGGCTGTTTGCAGCCATCAGGCGATGGCAACCTATACATGGCGGGCCGAAAGAACGAGCGGACGTTTTTCAACAAAATAGACCCCGACGGCAAGGTGCTCTGGGCGCGCTCGTTCGTCATCGGCAATACCCAAGCGGTTTCCATCCCCGACTTCATCGTGGATTCGGAAGGCATGATCGTCGGCTTGGCCCAGCAGCCCCAGTCGCTCAATGCCTCACGGGGCATGGTGTTCCGCTACAACCCGGTGTCCGACCAGATGCTTTGGTTCGACACGATTGTGGTCAAATTTCCCAGAAACGGCGGCGTCGCAGAAAAATCGCCCGGCGGAAATTTCCTCCTGTACCACATGTTCGACAATCAGGCTGGTGCCATCAATGCCACCGAAATATTGGAGATAGACCGGACATCCGGTCAGGTGGTGCCGGTGTTCGCCAAGCAGTACGACTACATCGGCAATCATCTGTACACTTCGATGGTGGTGCATCAGGGCGCGCTATACGGCACTGGCTTTGTGCCGCGCCCCTTTGGCGCCCTTATCAATGGCAATCCGCGACCTGTGTGTACCCGATTTGACCTCGGCACCGGGACGGAGCAGTGGTCGCAACTTGTCCACCGGGACACCGCAGCGCACCACTCGCTCATCGGCGGAGACATTGCTGCCGACGGCAACAGCCTGATCACGGTTTACTCCGGCTCGGATTCTGGCAACGTGTTCTCCACGCCAAGCAGTTTGTTCCTCCAAAAAACCGACTTGAGCGGGGCAATCATCTGGGTCAAAAAATACCACGCCGACCTCGCCCCAAAGAGCGTTCTGGTGCTGCCCGACGGCTACCTGATTTTTGCCCGCCGAGGCACTTCCATTTGGGTGCTACTGAAAACCGACAAGGAGGGCAACTTGCTGACTGCCAAACAACTCGACTACAAACAGGTGCCTTTTGGGGCCAACGACGTGGAAGAATACCAGCACCACCAAGCGGTGCTGATGGGCGACCACTTATTTTTCATGGGCAACGACAGAACTGCTCTTCAAGAGGACATCCTGTTGCTCAAAACCGACCTGAACCTTGACGTGCGCGGCGGTTGCGAGTACCTCACACCGTTTGCCATACAGGTCGGGAATGTCGCCAACCCGGTGCGCATCCCGATTCCAAAAGTCGGAAAAAACACCCCGGCCACCACCCAGCCCATAGCCGTGAGTTTGGAGGCCGACTTTTTGCTCGGTCAGAAGGCCTGCACGGGCTGTGCAGACACCTGCAACGCAGTGCTCGACCTCGGCCCCGACCGTTCCGTCTGTCAGGGGCAAACGATCATGCTTGACGCAGGCAGCAGCTATGTGAAGTACAACTGGGCCACTGGCGACAGCAGCCGAACAATCGGCGTGGCCACCACGGGCAACTACGCTGTGGAGGTCACTGACTCTTGCGGGAGCGTACAACGCGACACTGTGCGAGTCACGGTTTTTCCCCAGTTTTCCTTGGAAGAAACCATCCAATTCTACCCCGGCGACACGATCACCATTGACGGCAAAGCGTACACCCAATCTGGCACGGTGGTGCAAAATTTCACTACCCCAGCGGGCTGCGATTCGGTCGTTACCAACATCCTGCAACTCGTCATCACGACCGTCAATATCAATTGCCCCGCCGACCTCACCGTGACCTTGCCGCCCAACCAGACCACGACGGTGGTGGATTACAACCTGCCTACTGCAAATACCAATTGCCCGGACTCGACCATAAAACTCACGCTGCTTCAGGGCTTGCCTGTGGGCGGCAGTTTCCCGCAGGGTACCACGCAGGTCTGCTACGAAGCGGCCAACCAATGCGGCATCCGCGACACCTGCTGCTTCACGATCACCGCTCAACTGCCCGATCCGCCCTGCGACGTGAAGGCACCCACTGGCTGCGTCCGCTACGAACTGCTCAACATTACCTTGGATGCGTTGGGCCAGCGCCGTTACCGGGTGCGCATGACCAACACCTGCGCCAGCCCGCTGGAGTTCGCCTACATCCAGTTGCCCAACGGCGTGCTGGCCGTTTCGCCCCAGCAGGGCGCGACCTACACGGCTCCCGGGGGCAACACCTATGCGGTGCGCAATCCGAATGCCTCTCTATTCTATTCCGTTCGTTACAAGGCAGTTACGGGCAGTTTAAACAACGGGAAAAACGACGTTTTCGAGTACGTGCTGCCGCAGCAGTCGCAGCCTGTCTACATCCATGTAGCGGCAAAACTGGCTGATGGTGTCTACTCGGAGGCGCACCTGAATACCTACAACTGCCCGGTGCAGCCGTATCAGGGGACTGGAAATCGGGGCGCGGACGGCGACCTCGCGTCTCAACCCTCGCTCCTCACTTCTGGGCTTTCCGTGTGGCCCAACCCGACGGAGGGGACACTTTTCGTGGATGTGAATGGCTGGCAGGGCCAAGCCTTGCACCTACAAGTGCTGAACGCACAAGGACAAGTAGTGCTGTCGCAACAAGTTTGGGCGGAAAACGGGCGGCTCGAATTGGCCCTGCCTGCTCACTTGGCGAGCGGGCTGTACTACCTCGTGGCGCAGCCAGAAGGTGGCGAGCGAGCGGCGGTCAGGTTTGTGCTGGAACGATAGGTGAGTCGAATCCAAAAACTAACTTTGCCAGAAAAAAAGCAATGCAAGCCGCTTTCATCGCAAGTTAACGGCTACGAATTTTAACCATGAACAAGTACATCGCCGAGTTTATCGGCACCTTTTTTTGGGTGCTTACCGCAGTGCTTTCAGCCAACAACGGCTCCGGCGCAATGGCCCCCTTGGCCGTTGGTGCAGTGGTGATGGCGATGGTGTATGCGGGTAGCCACATCTCTGGCGGACACTACAACCCGGCGGTGACGCTGGCCGTGTTGATGCGCGGCAAGGTAGACCGCAGTGATGCGATTTATTACATCGTGGTACAGGTGCTGGGCGGTTTGGTGGCTGCGATGATGGCTGTTTTCTTGCTCAACTGTCAGGTGCGTGTGGATATTCGGCCTGTACAGCATGACGTGCTGTGCTCCCTTCTGGCAGAGTTCCTCGGCACCTTCGCGCTGGTGTATGTGGTGCTGAATGTGACGACTGTGCGCAGTAATGCGGGCAATTCGCACTACGGGCTGGCCATCGGTTTTGCCCTAGCCGCTATGGGCTTTGCGCTGAAAGATATCTCTGGGGGGGCGTTCAACCCGGCTGTGGCCTTGGGCATTTCAGTGGCAGGCATGACAGCTTGGAGTGAACTCTGGATTTACTTGGCCGGTACACTGTTAGGTGCGGCAGCCGCCGCTACGGTGTTTGGTGCGGTGGCTGAAAACCAGGATTGAAGCCTTCTATCATAATGAGCATGAGTCATCCCGAATTTTCGGGGTGGCTCATGTCATTTTTAGGGAATACCCAACTGCGCAACGTCGGGTTTCAGGGTTTTCTTATCAAAACAGGCT
>JAYSUY010001112.1:0-2656 GCA_043718855.1 Saprospiraceae bacterium
ACCTGAATCTGGGTGTTAACCAATTGAGCGGCAGCATCCCGCCAGAACTAAGCAACCTCACAGCTCTGGAGCAATTGTACCTTAACGACAACCAACTGAGCGGCTGCTTTGATGTTGCCTTGTTAGCACTTTGTATCGTATCCAACCTTGATTTTTCCAACAACCCCAATCTCCCAGGTGGCGGGGACTTCGCAGCCTTCTGTGCCGACGGCACAGGCGAGTGCGGTGTGCCCGTCGTAGCCGTTTGTCAAAACATCACCGTGCAACTCAACCCAAACCAAGTCACTGTGCAAGCCTCCGCTTTGGATGGTGGAAGTACTGGCGCAGGCACCTTGGATTTCATTATAGAGGTCAATCCGTCTGTCACATACAATTGCAGCAACTTGGGCAGCAACATCGTCACCCTCACGGTGATTGATGACAACAACAACACCCACGAATGCACGGCCACCATCATCGTGCAAGACGTGACAGCTCCTACCATCACCTGCCCGCCCAACACCACCTTAGCCGCCAACGCTTCTTGTTCCGGCACTGTTGGCAGCCACTCCGCAGCCAGCGCGAGCGACAACTGCGGCACTGCCAACGTGACGCAAAGTCCTGCCTCCGGCACCGCCCTCAGTGGCCACAACGACTCGGAGACCGTGACGCTGACTGCCGATGACACACACGGCAACACTGCAAACTGTTCATTCACAGTAACCTTGAAAGACGTGACCGCCCCCGCTATCACCTGCCCGCCAAATGCCACCGTCGCCGCCAATGCTTCCTGCTCTGGTACAGTCGGCGCCCGCGTTTTGCTTTCCAAAACCGACAACTGCACCGCAAGCAGCAGCATCACGGAGGGCCAAAGCCCGGCGATCAGCACCGTGTTGAGCGGCCACAACGCCGCCCAGACGGTAACACTCACTGCCACAGACGCTGCGAACAACACCGCAAGTTGCGCATTCACAGTCACTTTGAAAGACGTAACTGCCCCCGTCATCACCTGCCCAGCCAATGCCACCGTTGCCGCCAACGGCACTTGCTCTGGCACAGTCGGCGCCCGCGTTTTGCTTTCCAAAACGGACAACTGTACCGCGAGCAGCATCATCACGGAGGGCCAAAGCCCGGCGAGCAGCACCGTGTTGAGCGGCCACAACGCCGCCCAGACGGTAACACTCACTGCCACAGATGCTGCGAGCAACACCGCAACTTGCGCATTTACAGTCACTTTGAAAGACGTGACCGCCCCCGCCATCACCTGCCCCGCCTCCATCGTCACCTCCAACCCGGTCGTGACCTACACCCCACCGGTCGGCACCGACAACTGCTCAGGAGCCTCTACGGCCCAAACCGATGTCACCGGGCTGAGCAGCGGCAGCACCTTCCCCAGCGGAGTCACCACCTTGCAATACACCGTGACTGATGGAGCAAACTTGAGTACATTCTGCAATTTCACTGTCACCGTCACCACAGGCAACCCACCACCGAGCATCACCTGCCCGACCAACATCATGACCGATGTAGCACCGAATACCTGCTCTAAATCAGTGACTTACACCCCGCCCGTCGGCACCGACAGCGAGCCAGGTGCCACCACCGCCCAAACCGATGTCACTGGCCTGAGCAGCGGCAGCAATTTTCCGGCAGGTACTACCACTTTGCGGTACACCGTGACGGACGCGGGCGGTCTCACTTCGACTTGTACGTTCACAGTGAAGGTGTCAGAGACAGTTCGGCCAAGCATCACTTGTCCGCCGAACATCGTAAGGTCTGTTAAAGGCGGCTGTGATACTGTGGTGATCTATGCTAATCCAACCATTTCTGACAACTGTGGCAATGTAACACTGGACAGAACCGAAGGCTTGGCTAGCGGCTCAATATTCCCGAAGGGCACAATGATGGTGAACTGGAAAGTGACTGACGCATCGGGCAACACGGCTATTTGCGGGTTCACCGTTGATGTGAAAGATGTGCGAAAGCCGACCATCACTTGCCCCCCTAACCAGACACGAAGCATGGATTCCGGTCAGTGTACGGCATCCGTCACCTATCCCGCCCCGACGGCTACGGACAACTGTACTCCACCTCCTACGGTATTGAGAACGAGTGGTTTGGCGAGCGGTTCAAATTTCCCGAAGGGTACCAACACAGTGACGTGGAGGGCCACCGATGGGGCAGATTTGACCCAAACCTGTACATTCAAAGTGACTGTGAATGACAACCAGCCGCCAGCCATCACCTGCCCGCCCAACGACACGCTCAATACCGAAGCAGATCTTTGTACGGCAGTGGGTACCTACGCATTCGCCACATTTACAGATAATTGCGCGGGCGGCTCTGTGGTAAAAACCAGCGGCTTGAACAGCGGCTCTGCATTCCCCAGAGGCGTAAACACGGTGACCTTCAAAGCCACCGACGCGGCACTGCTCGTCAAGTTGTGTGCCATGACGGTGACGGTGATAGACGATCAATTGCCTACCATCACTTGTCCGGCGAACATCGCGGTGACAGCACCTCCAGGCCAATGCAACGCAACGGTGCAGTACCCCAACCCGACGGCTACGGACAATTGCACCGTGCAGTCTAAGGTTCTGATGAGCGGCCTATCGAGCGGGGCCTCGTTTCCGCAAGGTGTGACTACGAACACTTGGGAAGCCGTTGATAACAGCAG
>JAYSUY010001113.1:0-7354 GCA_043718855.1 Saprospiraceae bacterium
ACCCGGACTCAGGTGACCTCCCAAAAGGCTTGGCTTGTGTGGATGTCTCCGCTTCGCTACGACATGACAATCCCACTTTTTTAAAGTAACAAAGTAGAACTAGGAAGCGTCAAAAATAAACGAGGCAAAATGCTGGCTCAAATCATTGCTATTCAAGGAGTTGAGTTGCTCATCGTTCATCGTTCCCTATAGGTCGTATCATCGTACGTTGCGGCGAGCCTTTCTTTTCACCTTCTAACCTCTACCGTCTTCATGTACAAATACAAATTTGGCGGCAAAAAAGGCCAGACCATCGAGCTTGTAGAAAGCCCCGACATGGTGGCCATCCGCACCAAAGGCAACCAACAACTGGAAGATGTGGCTGTCAGCCGCGAAAGCCGCGACCTGATTGACGACACCACCGAAGTGGTCACATTTCCCGAATCTGGCGTGACCGTGCGCCGCATCACTGCGCCGGTAGTGGAGGCTGGAAGTTTTGAATCCATGAAACCCGCCACCCCGCCCGATCTGGTAGGCCGCCGCGACGAGACCCGCACCGCCCTCAAGCAGGAAGAGAACATCCGCTTTGCCGGGCGGGTGCTGCAAGATGCCGAGAGTGGGGAGGTGGTGCTGTACACCGAGAACTTTTTCGTCAAGTTCAAAGACGCAGTTTCGGAGCAAACTTGCCTCGACATTATCGGTCGCTACCAACTCAAGGTGAAGAGCAAACTGCCCTTCGCGCCCAATTCATACTTCGTACAGGCCGCCGAAGGCACTGGCTTGCAAGTGTTCGAAATTGCAGACAAACTCTTGAAAGAGAAAGAAGTAGAGTTTTGTCATCCAGAAGTTGTGCAGGAGCGGCGCTTCAAAGCGGTCCACCCCATGCAGTGGCATTTGGCCAAAACCACCATACGCGGCACAGCGGTTGATGCCCACATCAACATCGAACAAGCCTGGGTCACCACACGCGGCAAGGGCATCACGGTGGCTGTGATCGATGATGGCATAGAGGTAGACCACCCGGAATTTGCCGGGCGCGTGGTGCATCCCTTCGATGCTTCGACGAACAACGCCGACCCCCGACCAAAAACCACTGACGACAACCACGGCACTCCCTGCGCGGGCATGGCCTGCGCCGCCGGACTCGTCGATGGAGCCAGTGGCACCGCGCCTGAAGCCTTCCTGATGCCCATTCGCCTCCGCAGCGGCCTCGGCAGCATGGCCGAAGCCAATGCCTTCGCTTGGGCCGCCGATCATGGGGCCGACGTGATCTCCTGCTCCTGGGGGCCGACCGACGGCAAGTGGTGGGAACCCGACGACCCTACCCACCGCAAGTTCGCTGCACTGCCCGATAGCACCCGCTTGGCCCTCGAATACGCGCTCAACAAGGGCCGCAATGGGCGCGGCTGCGTCATCCTTTTTGCCGCAGGCAATGGCAACGAGGACACGTCCAACGATGGCTACGCCGACTACCCCGGCGTGATCGCCGTAGCCGCTTGCAACGACACGGGCCGCCGCAGCGCGTACAGCGATTTTGGCCGTTCGGTGTGGCTCAGTTTTCCCAGCAACGATCACGGTTGGGTACCTTTCCGCCACCCTGCGCCCATCTCCGAGGGGCTGCGCACCACCGACCGCCTCCGCAACGCTGGCGAGGGCGTGGGCGATTACATCAACTCTTTCGGCGGCACCAGCGGGGCTTGCCCCGGCGCGGCGGGCGTGGTGGCCCTCATGTTGGCTGCCAACCCCGCACTGACGCCGCCAGAGGTGAAAGCCCTGCTCCGCACATCATGCAAAAAAATTGACGAGACCACAGCTGCTTACAATGCCGAGGGCCACAGCCCATGGTATGGGCATGGTTGCTTGGATGCTGGATTGGCAGTGGAGAATGCCTGCAAGGCTGCCGAACGGCCCAGTGTAGCGGTGGAAGGCACGGTGCGTTTTGCTACATTAGGCGAGGTGCGCTTGCAATCGGGAGGCTTGCTGACGGGCAATTTTCAGCCTGCTCGCAAGGTGCTGGGCTTCCAACTCAACCTGAAACCTGTTACCAATGGCTTGAAAATCAAGTACAAAGCCAATGTGCCGGGCTTGGGTATTGTGGAAAGCCACTCGGAAGGCGAGTATGTGGGCACGAAGACGGGCCGCCAGCGCATCATCGGTTTTGCAATGGAGTTGGAGGGGGCTGCTGCCCAAAAGTTTGACCTCGAATACACGGCTCGCCTACTGGGTGCCAGCGCATTGGCCTCCGCAAAAAATGGTGGCTGGTGCGGTACGGACAAAAAAACGGGGAAAACGGTGCAGGCGGTGTCGGTGCAGTTGAGGGAGAAGTAGGGTGGGGTAGGGCCTGAACACAGGCACTCACGCACACCGCCGCGACAGTCCAGGCATGGTCGGTTATTTGAGCGACCATCATAGGGGTTCGATGTTCCCATATTTTGACGAATTTGGGTGCTTTGGGCAAGGATGACGAGCGGCCCGGCATCATTTGCCCAGCCAATATCGTGCGCGGCACCGACCATGAGTTGTGTAGCGCGGTCGTCACCTATGCCGTCACGGGCAGCGACAACTGCTCCGGTGTGACAACCATTCACATCAGCGGCGGCACCAAAGGCACCACGACGGTGCATTGGAAAGTCACCGATGCAGGAGGGCTGAACTTTAAACTTTCCCCGAACCCGGCGACGACGGAGGTGCAGGTTTGGGTGTCGGGTTTGAGTGAAAACGGTGGTGAGTTGACGGTGTTGGATGTGCAGGGTAGGGTAGTGTGGCAGCAATCTGTATCAGCGGAGCAGCCGACCGTTACGCTGAATGTTTTAAAGGAGAAATTTGCCGCAGACCTGTACTTCGTGGCGCTGCGCTCGGAAGGGAAAGTGGTGGCGAAGCAGTTGATGGTAAGCAAGTTGTAGCGGCATTTCGTGATTCGCCATCACTACCATACGGAAATGCGATGGAGTTTATCCGCTACAAAACAGCCCGGCACCGCGAAATGCGGGCCGGGCTGTTTGATGTATACCTCAAGTCAATCTCTTTACTTACTGCACGTCCCAGAAGACCCGTTCGCTGGGGTCAGTCTTTTGGCGCGGCGCGTTGGCGTTCAAATCCACTTCAGACTGTGGATAGAACAGCGAGCGAGGTGTGGCTGGGAACAAAGCATTGGCCGGAACGGGCAGCGTAGGCACACCCGTGCGGCGCCAGTCGCTCCAGGGTTCCAGTATCACGCCGTAGTTGGCTACATACTTCTCCTCGATGATGCGGCGGATCTTGTCTGCTTCCGTAGCGGGCAGCGTTCCGTTGGCCAGGATGTATGCGTCAATGGCCGCTGTTGCAACCAATGCCGCCTGCATCGAAGCGCGAATACCGGCTTGGAAGAAGGTTTGTGCATCGCCGGGTGCGCCGAGAACGGCTGCTTCTGCCCGGATGAAATTGTACTCCGCAAACGTGAGCATCCGAATCGGCGCGGCACCTGTGTAGGCATAAGCACCCGCGCCGCTGGCATTGAGGCCGCCCGTGTTGGCACCCGTAGCAATGGCGGTTGCCGGAGCGGAGTTGGTGGTATCGCCGCGCAGGTAGGTGTGCATCCTGGAGTACGCGATGGAGGGTGCGTCGTTTGCTTTTGCACCTTTAAACATCCCGCTCTCCACCGGGCGGGTGAAGGGGAACGGCGTGAAGAAGCGTGGGCGGCGCGGATCGTTGTACTGGTTCATCAGGCCGACCAGCGTAGCGTTGGGGAAGAACTGACTCGGGCGAAATGCCTCAAACTGCTGGATGGGGTTCTGGTTGTTCGGCAAATTGACGAAAGGCATCTGGAAGTTATCCGCGTTGCCCGTCATGAAGTTGGCGTTGGCACCCACCAGAGCCGTGATCTGATCCACAACAAACTGCTTGCGCAGTTTGGTCTGGTGGATCAGCATCCGCAGTTTCAGGGTGTTGGCCAAGCGCTCCCAACGCGGCTTGGAGGCCGCCCATGCACCAGAGTAGATGGTGGAGTTCGAGCCGGGCGACTTCAGCGAAGTGGTGCTGTTGATGTCTTTGATGGCTTCGTCCAGCACTTTGAACAGGTCCTCGTAGATCGCTTGCCCTTCGTCAAACTTGGGCTGTACATTATCTACGAACTGGAATGCGTCACTGTAAGGAGCCTTACCCCAAGTGTCCACAACGAGTTGGAACAGGTAAACCTTCAGAATTTTAGCCACACCAGCGTAGTGGGGGCTGTTTTCGCCAGTCGGCCCTGCCTTATTGATGATGATTTGCAGATCGCTCATCGCACTGGCGTACACCAAGTTCCACGAGTTGTTGAGGTCAGAACCCTGAATGTTGTAGCGCTCGAACTCTTGGGGCTGTGTGGTAGCACCGCCCCCCTGGCCGGAGAACTGCTGGGCGATGAGGGCACCATAGCGGTGCAGATCGCTACCGGAGAAAAAGCCTACCGTGACGGTGGCGGTGGTCAGCACCTGCTCCATCGGAGCATCGAGGGTGGCATTGGGGCTGATGTTTACGTCAAGGAAGTCCTTGCATGACGACATGGCCGTCACGGCAAAGACCAGAAAAATATAGTGAAGAAATTTGTTCGATTTCATATCCTTAGATTGATGAATGAATGAAAAGTGAGGCTTAGAACGACACGCTCAGGTTGACACCGTAAGAACGTGCTTGGGGCAGTGCGTTGAATTCCAAGCCTTGTGCATTGCTGATGCCGAGCGCGTTTTGCTCGGGGTCGAGGTGTGGATAATCCGGTGCGCTCAGGAACAGGTTGCGACCAAACACGCCCAATTGGCAAGAGCCAAACGGTGTTTTTGCCAACATGCGCTTGGACAAGGTGTAGTTCAGCGCCGCTTCGCGGACGCGGAACCAAGTGGTACCGTACACAAAGCCTTCGGCAGCGACGTATTTTCCCGAATTCCCCCAATATTGCTCAGCGGTCAGCAAGACTTCCTCTGCACCTGCATTGGGTTTGCCTGCGTTAGCCCCTGAAGCAAAAACACCTTCAAATTTGTAAGGCTTGGCGACTGTGCCATCAGCGTTGAGGCGCTCTTTCTCGGCGGTCTCAATGGCCACGCCATTGCGCTGCAAGTCGGCAATGTTGCGCGAATACTGCGCTCCGCCTTTGCGGTAATCCAACAGCACATTGAGCGAAAGTCCTTTGAAACTGATGTTGTTGTTGATACCCAGTGTCCAGTCAGGGTTCGGGTTGCCGATGTTCTCCACATTGGCCGTCGGGAGCGGAAGGCCGGTCGGGCTGAGCAGCATCTGGCCTTCGGCGTTCCGCTGGTAAGCACTGCCGTACAGTTGGCTGTACTCCTCGCCAGCCACTAATCGAATGTTGGGCGTGACGAAGCCGGCCAAGAAAATGTTGGCGACACCGGGTGCCAATTCATCCACCACTGAGTTGAACTGGGTGAAGTTGAAGGTAGAAGACCACTCAAAGTTGCGGAGTTTGAGCGGCGCGAGCGGCGAAAGTGTAAGTCCTACCTCCCAGCCTTTGGTGGTCATGCCACCCGCATTGAGTACCACTTCGGAGATGCCAGCTGCCGGAGAGTTCGGCACGGCCAAGATGATGTCTGTTGATTTTTGTTGATAGTAGGTCAGTTCCAAATTGGCTAAGCCCTTCCAAATGGAGATATCGGTGCCGACTTCCCAGCTGGTAGTGAACTCTGGGCCGAGGTTTGGATTGCCAGCAGTGTTGCTCAGCGAGAAGCCGGGCAAAGAATTGTAAGGGAACTGGATGACAGGGCCGAAACCGTCTGCTGGGTTGAACTGGCCGAAGTAGGTGTCGGTGGAATAGCGCAGTTCCGAGCGGCCTACCCGACCGTAGTTTGCACGAATCTTGAACAGAGGTAGGATATCCGACTTCAGTTTTGGCGCCATCTGGGTCACGTTCAGAGTGCCTGCCACCGAGTAGTAGATGTAGGAGTTGTTGCCCTTCCGCAGCGTAGAGTTCCAGTCATTGCGCACCGAGAGGTCCAGTGTTGCCCAGTTTTTGTAAATCGTGGTGAGGTTACCGAAAACCCCGATCAGGCGGCGCTCCGAAATGTTGTAGGTCGGAAAAAAAGCGGTTGTGTTGGAATTGAGGTTGCGGTAGTTGCGCACCACTAACCCCCGACCGATCAACTGTTGGTTGTCGGAGTACTCCTTCACTGTCTCCTGACCAACTAAGTAGTTAAATTCGAAGTCTTGGCCAGCACTGCGGCGGCCGTTCAAGGTGAAGTAGGAGTTGATGTTGCGGTTGATGTTGCGGCCTTCCAAGATGCCGCCGATGCCTTGCGACGAGGTGTTTGCGCCGCCCAGCAGACCGACCTGGTCATACCCCCGGCGGTTGAAGATGAAGTAGTCAAGACCCACCTTGTAGTCGGCACGCAACCAAGGCAATATTTGGTAGCCCAAGTTGAAGTTGCCGATGAAGCGGTCGATCTGATCGTCGTAGAGCACGTTGTCAATCGCCCAGCGCGGGTTGTCGAATGCTGCATCATAGTGCAGTTGCGAGCCGGTGGGGCTGGTGTAAGGCAGGTTGGTCAGATCCCAGGTGCGCGGGGTAAACCAAGAGCGGAACACCGGGTTGGAACCCTGGTTGCCCTGCTGGGTACGGTCGGAAGAGTTGAGCGAGTAGTTGGCAGCGATGCCAGCGGTCAGTTTTTCCGTGATGTTGGAGCTGGCGTTCACCGAGGCGTTGTAGCGCTTGAGGTGGTTGTTTTTGATCACGCCCTCATCGTCCAGATAGCCCAACGACAAGCGGTAGGCACTTTTGTCTGTTCCGCCCTGAAATGCCAAGTTGTGCTGCGTGTTCACCCCACGCTGGTACAGCTCCTCCACGTTGTTGGGGTAAGCCGTCAGTGCCACAGTGTCGAGTCCCAGCGATTTGAAACTGGCAGGCAGCGGTACACGCTGACCTGCGATGCGAGGGCCCCAAGAAGAGATGGCATTGGTGCTAAAAGCACCGCCCGTACCCTGTCCGTAGGTGTTCTGGTAGTCCGGGAAGCGGTTCACTTCCTGAAACGCGACGTTGGCCGTGTAAGAAATGGAGTTTTTCTGCTTCATCTTGCCTTGCTTGGTAGTGATCAGGATCACACCGCTCGCAGCACGCGAACCGTAAAGTGCCGTAGCAGCAGCACCTTTCAGCACACTGATGTTCTCGATGTCCTCGGAATTGAGGTCAATGGCGCGGTTAGACAACGACGGGCCGTTTTGCAGAGGAGTGCCGCCGCCGCCGTTGTCAATCGGGATGCCGTCTACCACAAAGAGCGGCTGGTTGCTCCCCGTAAAAGTGGTGAAACCCCGGATGATGATGCTCGAACCCGTGAACGAGCCGCCCGAACCAGCAACCCTCACCCCAGGCGCTTTCGCCGCCAGCGCGTTGGTCACGTTGGTGGTACGCGCAGTGGTG
>JAYSUY010001114.1:0-2644 GCA_043718855.1 Saprospiraceae bacterium
CGGCTCAGCGTTTACAAAAAAACGCCCTGACCACCGGCAATCGGTGGTCAGGGCGTTTCTCTACGGCCTTGCCGAGTGCTCATTTTGAATCTGCAAAAGCCAAGATGCGCCGCTTGGCTTCTTCTGGCGACTTGCCTTCTTGCTCCGTCAGGTGCCGGAAGATGATGTCGTAGATGCGCTGTTCGGGCAGCCCGACCAAGTTGCTCATCTTTTGCAGGGAGAACTCCTGCAAGTCCCACAGTTTGAGGGCAAAATCAATTTTTTCTTTTTCGATGCCCTCGAGGCGGCCCTTTTCGATGCCTTTTTCGATGCCTTTTTCGATGCCTTTTTCGATGCCTTTCTCGATGCCTTTCTCGATGCCTTCGAGATAAAGACCGTCAGTTTCGATGTCGTAGTGGATAGTCATGGCTTCAACTTCAATTTTGGTGAGCAATTCTATTTTCCTCAAACGGGACAAAACTACAAGTTGTTTCTGGTACTTTTTGATCTTGTCCGAGCGGCCCAGGATTTTTTTGAGGTTGCGGAGTATCTGCCGCACCACCGCCTCAGGCTTGTCTTGGCCATAGTCGCATAGGAGGGCAAGCACCACTTCTTCTGGCACATCAGAGTGGATGAACAGCTCTTTGGGGATGTCTTTGAGGACGATGACCTCGAATTCGAGCCGCAGCCCCATCATTTCCAGCACTTTCTTGGTGATGTGCGTCGGCGTGGCCATGCCGCCGTAGATCACGATTTGGCGCAGGTGCAGCCGAGTGATGCTGTGAAACAGTGCGTAGTGCAGCAGGTTTCTGGGACACAAATCCTCGTCGGCGATGTGGAACTCGATCTGGAGGCCGTAGTCGAGCGCGGGGTTGTCGTGGGCGACACGGCGGATGCTGTCCATCTCGGCCTCTTGGGTGACTTGGAGTTTGGCATCAATCGGCACGAGTTTGGGCGGTCGAAGGCCCAAGAGTTTGGCGAGCAGAGGCAGTTGCAGCGGCTCAATGTTTTCCTTGAAAATGCGGTCGTAGTGGTTGGCCATGTGTGGTGTGTGTGGTATGCGCAGTAAATATCGCAACTGCAAAGCGCGCTTTTGAAGATTGCTCGCTTTGCTATTTGCCCTTTGCCCCTTGCTGTTTGCCTTTTGCTATTTGCCTTTTGCCCCTCGCCCTCACTCCACCACCGCCACCTGCCCCCGCACCAAATCCTCCATCGTCTCGCGTCTGCGGATGAGGTGTGCCTTGCCCTTGTAAATCAGCACCTCAGCGGGGCGGAAGCGCGAGTTGTAGTTAGAGGACATCATCCAGCCGTAGGCCCCGGCGTTGTGGAAACAGAGGATGTCGCCCTCCACCACCTCGGCGATGCGGCGGTCCACGCCGAAGGTGTCCGTTTCACAAATGTTGCCCACCACATTGTAGATGCGCGGCTTGAACGTCGGCTCCGTCACGTTCTCGATCTTGTGGTAAGAGCCGTAGAACATGGGCCGGATGAGGTGGTTCAGTCCCGTGTCCAGACCCACAAAACTGGTGGACGTGGTTTGCTTCACGAGGGTGCATTTGGCAAAAAAGTAGCCCGCCTCGCTCACCAAAAACTTGCCCGGCTCGAACATCAGCGTCAGTTCGCGGCCATACTCGCGGCAGAAATCGGCGAAGCGCTGGCTGAGTTTTTCGCCCAATTCCTCCACATCCGTCTCGATGTCGTCGGGCTTGTACGGCACCTTGAAACCGCTACCCAAGTCGATGTACTCCAAGTTGGGAAATTTGCGGGCGGCCTCGAACAGGATATCCGCACCGCGCAGGAATACATCCACGTCCAAGATGTCGGAACCTGTGTGCATGTGCAGGCCGTTGATGGTAAGTCCCTGATTTTCAACGATACGCAGCACGTGCGGCAGTTGGTGTATGCTGATGCCGAACTTCGAGTCGATGTGCCCGACGCTGATTTTTTCATTGCCCCCGGCCATCAGGTGCGGGTTGATGCGGATACAAATCGGGACGTTTTTGAAGTGCAGCCCCCAGTTTTCGAGCATCGGGATGGCATCCACGTTGATCTTCACGCCCAGCGCGACGGCCTCCGCGAACTCCTCCAGCCCGGCGAAATTGGGGGTGTACAGGATATCCTCCGCCGGGTAGCCCGCCATCATGCCGAGTTGCACTTCTTGGATGGACACGCAGTCGAGTTTGGATCCCCACTGCCGGAACAGGCGCATGACGGCCAAGTTGCTCAGCGCCTTGCAGGCGTAGTGGATGGCGAGTTTCGGGTACGGGAAAGCGGCGGCGATGCGGCGGTACTGCCGCTCCATGATGGCCGCGTCGTACACATAGAGCGGGGTGCCGTATTCTTTGCAGAGGGCGAGCGGATCAATGCCGCCGGTGAGTTGGTATTTGCTGTTGACGAGTTGCACGGATAGAGTTTGAAGTTTGGCCCTCCTTCGCTACGGCTATGGCGGGTAAAAGTTCGAGAAGTTTGAAGTTGGGCACCGCTAGCAGAGAGTTTGCTAAATATGAGCAGAGCAGTTCCATTTTTTTAGGAGCGCGAAAGTCGGGGTATATTTTTGTTCAAAATTTACAACCATGAAAAAAATCTGCACTACCCTTGTCGCGCTGGCCCTGGCTGCCAGCCACCTTGCCGCTCAAAACTGGTCGCCTCTTGCGGTCGGTGAAAC
>JAYSUY010001115.1:0-2644 GCA_043718855.1 Saprospiraceae bacterium
GAAAACTCGAATTCAGCCCCAAGCGACTCTGATACAGAAAACGGCTGAACCGCAAAGTGGTGTTAGTGAACAAATTGGGTCGCATCACATGGTTCCAGCGCAACGCGGCGATGGTGTTGCCCCAGTCCGTGCGGAGCGAAAATCTATCGGTCGTGATACCCTCCTCTGCGATGTAATTCTGCTCAAAGCGGTTGCGGAACAAGTCGCCGCCGTGATAAAAACTGAGGTAAACCCGGTCGCGCTCCGACACGATGTAGTTGAGTTTGACATTGGCATCGAAGAAGCGGTAGGCCACATCGTCGCCAGAAAACGTCAGCAAATTTCCCCGCTTGCTGAAAAACTGCACCCAGGGTTCAAAATAAGTGGTACGCAGCCCAACGAGGAAAGAACTGCGCTCGCGTACAATCGGCCCTTCGGCAGTGATCGACCCTGCGAACAGGCCCACCGACGCGTTGGCATGGTAGTCGCGCATGTTGCCATCGCGGGTGCGCACATCCAGCACCGACGAGGCCCTGCCGCCATAGCGGGCCGGAAAATCGCCCTTCCACAGCCGTGCCTGGCTCACCGTGTGGGTATTAAAAATTGAGAACATACCCAGTGCGTGGCTGGGGTTGTACACCGGCACGTCGTCGAGCAGGATAAGGTTTTGGTCAGCGTTGCCGCCCCTCACGTGTAGGCCGCCGAGGCCATCCACACCCGTCTGCACACCCGGTTCGAGGGCAACCTGGCGCATCAAGTCAGGCTCACCACCTGGGGTAGGCATAAATTTTAAATCGTTGATCGACAGCGTGATAGGGCTAATCGACTCGACCTGCTGGTTGCTATCGAGGCTGCTCGTGGGTACGACGATCACTTCCTGCAACGTGGTGTTCGGCTTGAGTTTCAGTACCAGCAGACGATCTGCGGTCAGGTCAAGATTTCGGATGCCGACCTCGTAACCAACACGGGCAAGCGCTAACCGGTGTTCCCCGGCTTCCAAGCGCAGGCTAAAAAAGCCAAACTCATTGGTCACCGTGCCTTTGCCCGACTCCGTGAGCGATCCGATGCTGGTGCCGAGCAACCGTTCGCCCGACATTTCGTCCTGAACGTAGCCACTCAGCGTGTACTTTTTTTTGTCGGGATTGAACACCACTTGGCCATCCAGCAAGGTGTACGGGCGTTTGGAACAAGCCGCGATTTCCTCCAAAACCTGCTGCATCGGTTCCTGCCGGGCGTGGATGCTGAGGGGCTTGCATCGCTCAAAAAAATACTCGGCGAACACGATGTTCACCCCTGTCTGCCGGCTCAGGGCCACCAGCGCATCGGCGGGCTGGCAGTTATCGCAGTCAAAATCCACAATCTGCGCGAGCGGCGACTGCGCAGCGGCCAAGAGCGGCAGGCAAAGGCTGGCTGCGCTAAAAAACCAAAGTTTGATGTGGTGGAACGGGTAGGAAAGCATCACGGCACAAATTTAGGTCAACTTGACCACGCAACTTCCCGAAAGTTCAAAACTTTCGGGAAGTTTCAGTAGCCTAACTTCGCCCCTCGTTCTGCACCAACCACCACACCCTCATGCTGCATTCAAAATCGCTCTCCCTCCTCGCCGCCGCCCTGCTCCTCCTCAGCGTCGGCTGTATGCGCAACACCAGCCTCACTGTGCTGCAACCCGCGCAGATGAAACTCCCCGAGCACATTTCCACCGTCGCCATCGTGGATCGCTCGAAGCCCTCCAACGGCTGGCTCAACGTGCTGGAAGGCCTGCTCACCGGCGAGGCCATCGGTCAGGATCGCGAAAGCCGCCGTCAGGCGGTGGACGGCGTGTCGCGCATCTTGCAGCGCACGCCGCGTTTTCGGGTAAAAACCACTGGTATCGAACTGAGCGGCTCCCGCGCCGGAGTCAACCTGCCCGCCCCACTCCCTTGGGCCGAGGTACAGCGCATCTGCGACGACTACAACGCCGATGCCATCCTCACCATCGAGTCGTTCGACTCCGACAACTCGGCCTCCGCCAGCCGCACACAGACCAAACGCAAGGACAAAAACGGCAAGGAGTACATCGATGTGAGTTTCAACGCCCGCCAGCGCACTGGGGTGCGCATGGGCTGGCGGATGTACGACCCGAAGACCCAAACCATTGTGGACGAATTTGTTACGGATGACTATTTAGAAAAAACCGGCTCCGGCAACACCGAACGCGCTGCACTCGGCAACCTGCCCTCGCCTGTGAACGTGAGCCGCACGGTGGCCAACAACGGCGGCGTTCGCTACGGGATGCGTGTCGCTCCGGTGTATGTGGAGGTTTCCCGAAAATACTACACAAAGGCCAAAGGCTTCACCGACGACATGAAAAAAGCCAGCCGCTTCGCCCAGAGCCGCGACTGGAACAAGGCCGCCGAAGCCTGGAAACTGGTGGAGGCTCGTGCCGCCGACAACCGAAAAGCCGCTGGTCGCGCCGCCTACAACATGGCCTTCGCCGCCGAGATGCGGGGCGAATTAGACATTGCCGCCGACTGGGCCAAACGCGCCTGGGAGCAACACGGCAACAAAAAAGCCAAGCGATACATCAACATCCTTGCCCAGCGTAAGCGCGATGCAGAAACTGTAGAGTATCAGATGAACAAGAAAGTTTAGGGGAGTTATGAGGTTTGAGTTATGAGTTATGGCA
>JAYSUY010001116.1:0-2641 GCA_043718855.1 Saprospiraceae bacterium
GCGAGCGCGGGGTTGGTGGCTACCATGAGGGCGGCTTGGTCGAGTTGGGCCAGCGCGTCGTCGGGCTTGCCGAGTTCAGTGGCCGCAAGGCCGTAGTACCAGTAGGCTTTGGGCTGGTTGGGGAAAGCGTCGATGGCTTGCTCAGCAGTTTTTGCCAACTCAGCGAAGTTGCTCTGCGCGAACAAGATAGCCAGCGCATTTTCCCACACGGTGAACACTTTGGGGTTGAGTTGGATGCACCGCTGGTACTTGGCCAGTGCTTCGGCGGGCCGATCGGCGTGGTAGTGCAGGTCGCCAGAAAGACTCCATGCCTTCGCATCGTCGGGGTGTGCTTTTTCGAGCAGGGTGGCCAGTTCGAGCAGGTTTTGTACCAGCACAGGGTCGCCACCAGCGTCGAGTTTTGGGAAAAACGGCAACAATTCCTTGATTTTAGCATCCAGCGCGACGTTCGGGTCGGCCACTAACGATTTGAGTTTGGCGGCAAACTCGGCATCGTTGCTGCTTTTGGCCTGCTGCATCACGGCGATGCGGGCCACCGGGTCGTTGGGGTTGCGGCGCAGCACTTCCTCGTAGGTGCGGCGGGCGGCGGCATCGTCGCCGATGCGCTCGTAGAACTCGCCCAAGCGGCGGCGGTACTGAAGTTCGCCAGGAAAAGCGTCGGCCAGTTTTTGGTACTCCGCGGCGGCTTTTTTGTTGTCGCCCATACCGACGTAGATGAGGTGCTTTTTAGCAGAAGTCTCTTCGCGTAGGCCCTCGAAGGCTTCGAGTTTGTCTAATGCTTTGAGGCCGCCCTTCGGGTCGGAATTGAGTACGCACAGGTAGGCGAGGTGGAGGTAAAATTCAGGGGTACGCGGGTTGCGTTTCACCAAGCCCTCGTACACTTGGATCGCGTCTCTGAGGCGGCCCGTTTTTTCAAATATTTCAGACTGATAAATCGCATACCACTGATTTTCAGGCTCTTTGCCTACGGCTTTGCCGATGGCATCCAGCGCATTGGGCAGGTCAGATTTGGAGACATAGGTGCGGGCCAGCCCATACCATGCCGCGCCTTCGTCGGGGTTGTCGTACAGAAATTTTTTGTAGGCCTCGAGGGCCTTGTCGTGGTGGCCCAGCATCCGTTCGCGCTCGGCGTTGAGGAATGCGCTTTGCCGCTCTACTTCTTTTTGCGGCACGGTAGATTTCACCCCGCCGATGGTGTTTTGGGCGGTGGCGGCCGTGGTGAGGACGAGTGCGGTGAGGAGGGTGAGCAGGTGGAATTTATGTGTCATGTTGTGGGTGGTAGCGGTTGGCTTCGTCAGACGAGTTTGTCGTCAGACGAATTTCATTCACTCGTCCGACGACGAAAAATTCGTCGGACGAGGCGAGAGGGTCAATTGTTAAATAAAAAAGAAACTTTTTGAGCATCGAGTATGATAGGGCGAGCAGGATCAAAATCTGCCTGAGTTAAACCTACCCATCGCCGAGCAAGGTCAAAGTTGCACAATTTCCCATTGCGCAAGCGTAAATGATCCCGCAGAGACGAAAACTCCCAGTCTGCCGCAACTTTAACCAGTCCAGCCTTTTCGGGGTTTTGATGGATGTAATGGAAGCAGACCAATGGATGCGGGTTTAGAAAATCAGGTGCCAGTGCGAAAGGGTCGATAGAGAAATCAAATGCTTCTTCAGTTAGGCATTTGCACTGAGTATGCTGCCTGAACAAAGACCCGCTCCTACCTTGTTGCCGATTTATTCCCTTAGCAAAACTGCTTTCTAAGACCCGAAAACCATTGCTCAAGTTCGTTTGCAGGATATTTCCAATTTGACGCATTTCCACAGAATGATGGTCAGTCCCCAAAAGAAAGTGAAAATGATTAGGCATCAAGCACCAAGCCATAATGTGACAATAGGGCGAAATATGGCGGTTCACCTTTTCCAAAAAATAGAGGTAGTTATCTCGATTGAAGAAGATAGGTGTACGGTTATTCCCCTGATTGTAAACATGATAGAGGTGATTGGGTAGGAATTTCATACTACAGTAAGATTTTCACAACTCGTCCGACGACGAAAAATTCGTCGGGCGAGAAGGGGTGCCAAGTCATCGTTTCGAGAACCGAGAAAAGTCTCCCAAGTTCAACTCGAACTTAGCACCGCTGAAACTGCTGGCATTGCCGACCATCGAACTATCGAGCAGGGCATTTTTGATGTGTGCCTTGTTTTGCAGGATGCTGTTGGTGATGATGGCGTTTTCGACCGTTGAGTTGGCTCCCACACTCACATGGGGGCCGATGACGGAGTTTCGGATGATGGCATTGGGACCGATAAAGCAGGGTGGCACGATGATGCTGTCCTCGATATGAGCAGTGGGCGACACGAGTCCGTTGTGGCGGTTAAACTCAAGCATCCGCTGGTTGGAGTACAGGATGGCCTCCTTGTTGCCGCAATCCAGCCACTCTTCGATTTCGCCTGTGCTAAACTTAGTGCCTTGATTTTTAAGCAGTTCGAGCGCGGTAGTGAGTTGGAACTCGTTTTTTTCCCGGATGTTTTTTTGGATGATGTGGCCCAGCGCGTCGCGCAGTTTTTCCGCTTCGCGGAAATAGTAGATGCCCACGATGGCGAGGTCGGAAACGAACGTCACAGGCTTTTCCACAAACTCAGTGATGTG
>JAYSUY010001117.1:0-7303 GCA_043718855.1 Saprospiraceae bacterium
GGCGCGTCGGCAAAGTAGCGCGATTGAAGCTGCTGAAAAATGCCCCGCAAGGTCTGGAATTCGGAGCGCACCAGTGCCAAGTCGTCGGAAAAACTGGCCATGCCCATCACACCGCACACCCGGACGTGGCGCATTTGGCGAAAATCTGCGGACTCAAGGAGCGCCTGCGCCTCGGCTTCATCCAGCCCAAACTTGGTTTCCTCCTGTGCGACATAAAATTGCAGGAGGCAGTCGATGCTGCGCCCACACCGCTCTGCTTGCCGCTCGATTTCCTGTAAAAGCCGCAGACTGTCTACCGATTGGATCATGTGGACGAACGGGGCGACCTGTTTCACCTTGTTGGTCTGTAAGTGGCCGATGAGGTGCCACTCGATGTCGTTGGGGAGGGCGGCCTGTTTGGCAACCAACTCTTGCGCCCGATTTTCCCCAAAAGTGCGTTGCCCTTGCTGGTATATTTCTAAAATCCGCTCTGGAGTCTGGGTCTTGGAGACGACGACGAGCGTAACATGGTGGGGAGCGAGTGCGGAGCGGAGTTCGGAGAGCATAGAAAGGTTGTGTGTTGCAAAGAAATAGCGAACCTTGATTTCTTAACGTTTATCCCCACTTTAGGTTACGCCATTTGCAATACCTTCGCCGTCGTCCGTGCCGAAAAAGCGGCACTTTTCGTTTTTAAATCATTGACCTTCAATCTTTTTCTGGCATGCCGATTTCCCGTTTTTTTAAAATCGCACTTCCCATTTTCCTTTTATTTTTAGCAAAAACCTCCTCCGCCCAGATTTGGTTAGAGAACTTTAGTGGTGCCAATCAGGGCTGGACGGACAACTTCACGGACTGCGATGGCGGTGGGTCGGCGATGGTGAACGGTGGGCGTTTTGAGGTGAATGACATGGAAGGCACACCTTGCTGCCCGACGGGGCCGACGACTGGTGGCGGCAACTTCAACGAATGGGTGACCAACGACATCAACATCCAGAATTTTTGCAACATCAACATCTCGGCGCAGTACGGCTTTGTTGGGGTTTTCGAGTGCAGTGCAGGTGGCCCATACCTCAACAGCTGCACAGGGGATCCTGTGATCGACAACGGCCACGACCAAATCGTTTTTGAATACAGCCTAAATGGCGGCTCCTGGATACAGTTTCACTACGTCTGCGGCGGCATGGCTGGCACCGCTACCGTCACTGGCCTGAATGGCAACACCATTCGGGTGCGCATCCTGCCTGCCAATAAATCGAACGCAGAAACTTACTGGTTCGACAACGTAACGGTGAACGGCACAGCCGAACCTACCGTGAACCCGCCCGCCGATGTGACAGCATGCTCTGGTGCACCTGTGATGGTTGCTTTCACTGGCACGGGCAGTCCGACCTTCAACTGGGCGAACAACAATACAGCCATCGGGCTGGGCGCAATGGGCAGCGGGAATCTCAATTTTACTGCTGCACCGGGCCTCACCACACAGCAAATTGCCACCATCACGGTCACTCCTACGGCAGCCGGCTGCACCGGAATGCCCGAATCCTTCGACATCACAGTGAATCCGGTGCCGACAGTGAACCAACCGCCCAATATCTCGGTCTGCTCCGGCGACATGGTGGATATAGGTTTCAGCGGCAGCAGCAGCACGGCGACTTACAACTGGACCCTAAACATCCCCTTCCTGCCGCCCAGTGGGTCGGGCAACATCACGGGTACCGTGCCGCCTTTGCCCTTCCCGGTCAGCGGCACCGTTACCGTTACGCCCACCGAAAATGGCTGCAACGGAATGCCCAAAACCTTCACAGTATCAGCATTTCCGGCGCCATCGGCGGCCATGAGCCTCACCAATGGCCCCCTTTTCTGCGCTGGGCAAAACGCCAATTTTTCGGTCAATTTTAGCAGTGGCGGCGCACCGTACATTTTCACCTACGCGCTCAATGGAGTCAATCAGCCACCTGTAACAACCAACAACGACCCCTATAATTTTTCGCTCACCTTGGCCGCAGATGTAACCGTGAGCGCCGTCACCCTCACCACCGTACAGGGCTGCACAGTTGCGGCTACAGGCTCGTTTGATGTAGACGTGACACCTTCGCCGACGGCTGTACTGACCTCTGGCACTACCACGATTTGTCAAGGCCAAATGGTCGATTTGAATGTAACATTCAACGGGACAGATACTTACACGTTTGTGTACAGCCAAAACAACGTCAATCAGCCACCTGTGACGACGAGTGGCCCCACCTACTCGTTCACGGTGGAGCCGCCAACTGGAGTGACCACCTACCGGCTGGTGAGTGTGACGAGCGGCGGCTGTACGGGTACAGCCACTGGCGTGTACACGGTCACCAGCACACCCAACCCAACGGCCAACCTCAGCGGCAACCCGGCCATTTGCGCTGGGCAAAACGCTTCTGTCGTTGTAAATTTTACTGGTACGCCGCCTTTTACTTTCACCTACTCGCTCAACGGAGCCATACAGCCAGCGGTGACGACCAGCAATGCCAGTTACACCATCACTGGTCAATACACCACCACCACCATCATCGAACTGGAAAGCCTGTTTTCAGGCACTTGTTCTGGTACGCTGGGCAACCCAGTCACGGTCAGCGTAACGCCTGTTCCACAAGCCACCTTGACGGCTGGAACTACCGCCATCTGCAACGGACAAAGCACCTCCCTGAACATCACGTTCACGGGCAATGCGCCTTACACCTTTATTTACTCAGCCAACGGTGTCAACCAGCCCTCGCTCACCGCCAACGGCAGCCCCTACACACTCACCGTGTCGCCAACTGTTGCTACGACTTACACGCTGGTCGGGGTAATCAGCGGCACCTGCATCGGCACGGCTACGGGTACGCACATGGTCACCATCGGATCGCCGCCTTCCGCTACACTCAGCGGCGACACCACCATTTGTGCGGGGCTAAACATCCCGTTGATGTTCAACTTTGCCGGCCCTACGCCGCCATACACCATCCAGTACACAGCCAACAGCGTTGCCCAAACCCCCATCACAGCCACCACCAACCCGTTCAATTTTCCAGTAACACCCACTGAAACAACGGTTTATGAAGTCACGGCAGTCAGTTCGGGTACCTGTACCGGCACGGCGACGGGCATTGCGCTGGTACTCGTTAATCCCAGTGCCAGTGCCATGCTCGAAGCTGGCAACGACACCATCTGCTCTGGCACGAAGGACACGCTGAATGTAATTTTTACCGGCTCTCCTGGCCCCTACACTTTTGTGTACGCCCTCAACGGCGTGGTGGTGGACACCCTCACGACAGTTGGTCTCGATACTTTTTATAAACTGCCCCTGATGCCCATCACTGGGCGCGATACGTTCACCCTCATTAGCGTCAACAGCCCCGCTTGCGCGGGTGGCGCGGTGAGCGGCACACACATTTATTTTGTAAAACCCACCCCGAACACCGACCTCAGCGGCGATGTGAGCGTGTGCACTGGCAACACCGGAAATTTGGTGTTCAACTTCACGGGCGACACCGCCTGGACGGCCAACTACACCGTCGATGGCATCGCCCAGCCGCCATTGGTTACGTTGAAAGACCCAGATACGCTCCAGGTGATGCCACTCGTGACGACAACTTACATCCTCACCAGCGTCGTTTCGTCCAACGGTTGCTCCAGCAGTCAGCCCGATACGGTGGTCATGGCGGTCAACTCTGGTGCATCGGCAACCATTGATTCTGTGGAAGTTGCGTTTTGCGCTGGTCTCAATGATACCACGACGGTGACGCTCGGCGGCGGTGCGCCCTACACGCTGGTTTACTCCATCAATGGCGTGAATCAGCCCCCGATCATCACCAACGGGCCGACTTACCAAATCATCCGTACACCTCCAGCAGGAGCGATGGATACGATTCGCTTGGTGAGCATTGTCAGTCCAGGTTGTGCTGGCGGCACGGTGAGCGGGCAGCGCATCGTGCGGGTAAAGCCCGTTCCGACGGCGAATTTTGTCGGCACGGGCACCACGATTTGTGGAGGAGGTACAGTGCAGATTGTCGTGGATTTCACGGGCGGCGGCGGCCCGTGGGAATTGAATTACACCGTGAATGGGTTGGCTCAATTCCCGCTCACGACAGTGAAAGATCCCGACACCATCTCGCTGTTTATTGATGTCAACACCGTTTTTGAAATCACGAGCGTCAGCACAGAAGGCTGCGCGAATACTACGCTTGATCAATACTCGGTAGTCGTAGCCGACAGCCTGACTGCTGTGCTGAGCGGCGGCGCACAAGTTTGCCAAAATGGCACAGGGGCAGATTTGATCATCAATTTTGACGGGACAGGGCCGTACACCTACACTTACGAGTACTTTGAGATGGGCCTTCCGGTGCAAGTGACCGCTACCACCAGCAACAATCCGCATATTTTCCGCCTCAACCCATCCAACGGGAAGGTGTACAACCTG
This sequence comes from Saprospiraceae bacterium, assembly GCA_043718855.1. Lineage (GTDB taxonomy): Bacteria > Bacteroidota > Bacteroidia > Chitinophagales > Saprospiraceae > M3007. Next base: position 4,418 of record JAYSUY010001117.1, read on the forward strand.
ATCAGTGTCTCGAACAATGTTTGCTCTGGTCAGGCTTCTGGCACAGCGGTCATCTTCGTGTTTACGCCGCCTACCGCTGAGTTGAAAGGCGGCGGTACGTTCTGTGATTCGGCCAGCACGGACATCATCGTGGATTTCACGGGTACGGGGCCGTTTGCCATCACATACACCGCCAACGGAGTGGTTGTCGGCCCCGACACCACTTTTGAAGACCCTTACATGATACCTGTAAATGTCAATACGACAACGAATTACGTGTTGACTGGGGTGCAGTCGCCCGGTTGTGTGGGCAGCGTGACAGGTGCCGTGACACTTACTGTGAACTACTCGCCCACGATCGCCAATTTGAGCGTCACCTGTGACCCGGTGCTGGGAGAGTACACCATTTCGTTCAATGTCACTGGGGTAGCACCCTTCACGTTGCAGAGCGGTGTAGGAGGTACTTTTACCGGAAACACCTTCACCAGCACGCCCATCTCGACGAATGTGGCCTATTTTTTCACGATTCGAGATGCAATCAATTGCAACCCGGTTACGGTAAGCGGCTTTGAAGATTGCACTTGCCAATCGGAGGCGGGCACGATGAGTACGTCGCCCGAACTGGTCTGCCAAGATCAGCAGGTGTCGGTGCCGACTTCCATCGGTTTTATGCTTGACAACAACGATACGCTGATGTACGTCTTGCACACCAATCCAGGGTTGCCTTTCGGCCAAGTTTTTGCCACCAACAACATTCCCACATTCACCCTTCAACCGGGCATGGTGCTGGATTCGACGTACTACGTTTCGGCGGTTGTGGGCGATAAATTGGCCAGTGGGCTGGTGGACACCAACGATATGTGCCTCAGTGTGGCCATCGGTACCCCGGTGATTTTTCACAAAATACCGGCTGGTGAGTTGCTGGCCCTCGACACCTCCATTTGTCCCGGCCAACCGATAGAACTGACCATTGCATTCAACGGCATCGCGGAGTTCTCGTTTCGCATCGACAGTGCTGGCACACTGCTGCCTCCGGTCAAAACCATCCTCACCGACACCTTCCAGTTCTTGGTTAATCCTTTGACGACCACGCTGTTTGTGCTGGATAGCATTGGCGACAACTTCTGCCCCAACGGTTTGGTGAAAGGCTCAGTCAAGGTCAACGTGTTCGGTCCTCCGACGCTGAAAGATGTGGAGGTGGTATGTGACTACATCACAACGACTTACATCGTAAAATTCACGGTGGTCAACGGCATCCCGCCCTTCAATGTGACGGGTGGTCTCACGGGCACGTTCATGGACAGCCTGTTTGAAAGCGACCCGATACCCTGGGGGCAGCCCTATTTTGGCCTCCTCAACGACGGGCTGGAATGTGGTTTCGATACTTTGCAGGGCATCGGCAACTGCGCCTGCGCCACCGATGCGGGCAGCATGGCGGTAGCAGCCTTGCTCAAATTCTGTGCTGGTGATACAGTCATTGTTTTGCACAATGGCAATCAGGTGTTGGATGGCAATGATCTGTTCGGTTTTGTGCTGCACGACCGTGCCGATACGATTTTGGGCAATGTGCTGGCCAGTGGTCCGCTACCTAAATTTGGTTTTAATCCTGCTACGATGACGCTGGGTGTCACCTACTATATCTCTCCGATTGCAGGGGATTTTGATGGTATCGGCGGCGTGGACACTACGGATATCTGCTTCGACATCGCCAATGGTACTCCGGTGGTGTGGAACCCCGGCCCGACAGCCAGTATGTCGGATACCTTCGATGTCTGCCCGGGGGTGCAACTTTTCATCCCGATAGCACTGACTGGACAGCCACCCTATACGGTGACTTATACCGTCAATGGCTTGCCTGTGAGTGTCACGGCATTGTCCAATAACTTTGCTATTCTCGCTACCCTGCAAACATCGACTACCTATATCCTGACCTCCGTAAAAGATGCTAACTGCACTGGCACGGTGAGTGGCCAAGCGGTCGTCACGGTACATCAAGCCCCTGAAATCATCAACGTGAAGAAGACTTGCTCGCCCGATAACCTGACTTATATCCTCGAATTTGATGTGACCAAAGTGACCCTCGGCCCCGGTGCAGTGAACGTAACAGGCAATGTGACAGGTACTTACAATCAAGTGACAGGGAGATTCACGAGCGACCCGATACCACGGACTTTGGGCTATGCCATGTCAGCATTCGACCTCCTGTTTAACTGCGGGCAAGATACCATCAGCGGTGTGTCCAACTGCGCCTGCCCCACCAAGGCAGGTACCATGCCGCAGACTCCGCTCTCACTTTGTGTCGGTGATCCAGCCAATACGCTACCCGTCACGGGTTCGGTGCTGGAGCCGGGCGACTCATTGGTATACATGCTCATCAGTGGCAACCTCGCCAACCCCAACGGTTGGACGATACTCGCCACCAACACTACGCCGCAGTTTGTTTACAATTCAGCCACGATGGTACCCGGTACCACCTATCTCATCGTAGCGGTAGCCGCCAATGCGCTGCCCATCGCGCCGGGTGTAGATTTGAAAAACGACCCCTGCCTCAGCATCACGCCAGGCCCCACCGTCATTTGGCGGGTACCGCCAACGGCTTCCATTACGGGCAACCCCAGCATCTGCGCAGGCAATCCAGCCACACTCACGCTGACCTTCACCGGCACAGGGCCGTTCAACTACACCTACAGCAACGGCAGCACGCCTACGACCGGTACCTCGGCCACCAACACCGCCACCATTACGGTGTCGCCTACGGCAAATACCACCTACACGCTCGTAAGCGTCACAGGTTCAGGCACCTGCGCAGGCACGGTGAGCGGCTCGGCCACTGTCACGATCTTGCCTCCTCCAACGGCTACACTTAACGGCAATTTCAACCTCTGCGCCGGCGAAAACGTCAATTTT
>JAYSUY010001118.1:0-2637 GCA_043718855.1 Saprospiraceae bacterium
GGTGCCAGTGTTGTAGAGTTTTTCCACCTCCCCAGCAGTCAGGGCTTTGTTGTAAATTTTCACGTTGTCGAGCGCACCGATGAAATACTGGCCGCCTTCAATCGGGTTGCTGCCAAAGCAAAGTGGACGAGCGGTGCTGTTCAGTTTGCCCAGCGTTGGCTTGATCTTCGTTTGCTGGCCGTTGACATACACGATGTCGCTGGTGCCGTCGTGTACCATCGTGACGTACCACCAGAAGGTTTTCACCATCTCGTTGCCGTCGCCGCTGTCCATGTCAGAGATGAAATTGGGGAACTGGATATTGTTGCTGTTGGTAGTCCACACGATTTTCAGGTGCTGTGGCAGCGAGATTTTCCAACGTTCGCTCCAGTGGCCGAAGTCAATGACGTAGGATTCTGCGACAGCCGGGTTCGTGCCATCCACCCGAATCCAGAAAGCGACCGTTGTGTAATCCGAAATCAACTGTACACCATTGGGTACCAGCACAGAGTCCTGCACACCGTCGAATTTGATGTTCTGCCCGCCGCCGTTGGGGTGGACAGGCACTTCAAACACCGGATTGCCACCGATGACACCGTGATTTTTGTACGGCGTAGCGTCGTTCGCATTTCCATCGAAAGGATAGTAGGCTACCATGCCCGGCTCGCCCGTGTCCACAGGTTGTGTGGTGCTGAGCGTGAGTTCGGCGAGGGCAGATTTGTTGCCCGCAAGGTCAAAAGCATACACCTCGAAAGTGTACAAAGTACTCGGATCAAGGCCGCCGATAAAAATCGAGAGCGTCAAAGCCGACACCGTATCGAACGGTACGCCATCCACCAAAATCACATAACCAACCACTTTCACATTGTCGGTGGAAGCGTCCCAAGAGACCAACACGGAGTTGGAAGCCGCCGTGCCTTTCAGATTTGCTGGCACCGTTGGCGGGGTCGTGTCGGGTGTTGCGTCTGCGCCGGAGGTTACTTTGAGCGTGGTGCTCAGGGATTCATTGCCTACTGCATCTACTGCCGAAACGCCAAAAACGAAGGCCGTCAGCGGTTTGAGGCCCGAAATCAATTCGTGCAAGTCAGTCGTGATGCCAATCAGCGCACCATCTTGATAAACGTTGTAGGCCACCACGCCCACGTTATCCATCGCAGGAAGCCATGACAGGTGTACATTGGTAAAATCCACAGTAGCCGTCAGGTTGAGCGGCGCGCAGGGGGCTTCGGTGTCGGTGCTGGCAGGCGGTGTGTTTTGCGCAGCGTACAGGGCCGCAATTTGCGCGGGGCTGAGCGCGACGTTGTAAATCTGTACCTCGTCGAGCGAGCCGTTGAACACGTAGTTGTTGTCAATCGGGTCGTAGCCGATGCCCAGGGGCTTGGTCGTCGCGTCGAGCGAGCCGACGGTGATTCTTTCATTGACTTTCAGGCCGTTGAAGTAGATGATGTCCTTCGCGCCGTCGTGTGTCATCACCACGTGCGTCCATGCGCCCACCGTGAGCGGGGTGCCGGAATCCAAGTCGCTGCAACACGCGCCGCCGTTGTGGGTGGTGAAAACGGGCTTGCCGTGCGCGGGCATGGAGATTTTCCAACGCTCTTGATAGCCGCCGTGCGAGAGCAAGTATACCTCGCCGCTGCCGGGGAAGGCCGTGGGATTTACCCAAAAACTGATGGTGGTGTTGGGCGTGTTGAGTTGAGGAGAATTAGCCGCCGTCACTTTCGGGGTGGTGCCGTTGAAGGATGCGGCTTTGTTGGCTTTGCCGAAACGGTCTTTGCCAAGCACTGGGCCCGTCGCGTCGTTGTTGTAGGCCGTCTCGTCTGAGCCGTCGCCGCTGAAAGCGTAGTGCGCCACGAGTGTGCCGGCCACTGTGGGAGCGGGGTTTTGAGCGGCATACAAAGCGGCGATTTCCGCAGCGGTGAGGGCGCGGTTGTAAATCTGCACATCGTCGAGCGAGCCATCGAAGTGATCGCTGTTGTTGATGGGGTCGTAGCCGATGCCGAGCGGATGCTTGGTTTTGTCCAGTGCGCCAAGGGCGGCTCTCTCGTTGACTTTCAGGCCGTTGAAATAGATGATGTCCTTCGCGCCGTCGTGTACCATCACGATGTGCGTCCAAGTGCCCACCGTGAGCGGGGTGCCAGAATCCAAATCGGCGCAACACGCGCCGCCCGAGTGGGTGGTGAAAACGGGTTTGCCGTGCGCAGGCATGGAGATTTTCCACCGCTCCTGGTAGCCACCGTTGGAGAGCAGATACACCTCACCGCTACCGGGTAAGGAGGTGGGTTTTGCCCAAAAACTGATGGTGGTGTAGTCGGATTGCAGGGCCACTGAATTGTCGGCGGTGGCGTGGCCGCTCAGGGCGTTGGAGGCCCAGCCGTGACGGTTGGTGGTCGCTGTTGCAGAAGCGTCCAGGTCGGCGTGGTTGCCAAATTGGGTCGCGTCGGTTCCGTTCCCGTTGAGGGAGTATGAGGCCACGAGGTCGGTCGGTGTGCCGACAAAAGCCGACTGGGCGGCGTATGCGGCAGCGATTTGCGCCGGCGTGAGGGCGGTGTTGAAAATTTGCAGGTCGTCGAGCGCACCGTCGAACCAATTGTTCTTGTCAATCGGGTCCCAGCCGATGCCGAGCGGTTTGGTGGTCGCGTCGAGTGCGCCGGGGGCGGC
>JAYSUY010001119.1:0-2636 GCA_043718855.1 Saprospiraceae bacterium
ACCAAACCTACAAATCCACAAAAAAATGTCTGTTCGAGTTCGTTTTGCCCCTTCTCCTACCGGCGCGCTGCACATCGGCGGCTTGCGTACGGCTCTTTACAACTACCTGTTTGCCAAGCAACAAGGTGGTACGTTCATCCTCCGCATCGAGGATACCGACCAGACGCGCTATGTGCCGGGCGCGGAGGATTACATCATCGAGACCCTGCGCTGGGCGGGGCTACTGCCCGATGAGGGCGTGGGTTTTGGCGGCGAATACGGCCCTTACCGCCAGAGCGACCGCAAGCCGATGTACGCCAAATATGCTCACGAACTCGTGGAGTACGGCCATGCCTACTATGCTTTCGATACACCGGAGCAACTGGATGCCCGCCGCTCGGCGGAAGACAATTTCACCTACAACCACTCAACACGGAGCAGGCTGACCAACAGCCTGACGCTTTCGGCTGCGGAGGTGCAGGGCCGATTGGCGGCAAACGAACCCTTCGTGGTGCGCCTGTTGGTGGAGCCGGGGCGCGAGATTGTGGTGAACGATTTGATTCGTGGTAGGGTGGTGTTCCAGAGCGTGGAGGTGGACGACAAGGTGCTGCTGAAAACCGACGGGATGCCCACTTACCACCTCGCCAACATCGTGGACGACCACCTGATGCACATCACGCACGTCATACGCGGCGAGGAGTGGCTGCCCAGCACAGCGCACCACGTGCTGCTGTACGAGGGCTTCGGATGGAGTGACACAATGCCGCAGTTTTCGCACTTGCCGCTGATTTTGAAGCCCTTCGGAAACGGCAAACTGAGCAAGCGCGACGGGGCGAAATTCGGCATACCCGTGTTCCCGCTGGAGTGGCAAGGCGCAGAAGCAGACGACCGTTTCGACGGTTTCCGCAACACGGGCTTCCTGCCGGAGGCGGTACTCAACTTCTTGGCCCTGCTGGGCTGGCACCCCGGTGGCGACCGCGAAATGTTCAGTCTCGACGACCTAATCGCCTCGTTTTCAATCGAACACATCAGCAAGGGCGGGGCGCGGTTTGACTACGAGAAGGCCAAGTGGTTCAACCAGAAATACATCCAGGCTGCCGACAACGCGGTGCTGGCGACGCACGTCCGACCATTGGCCGAGGTCAAAGGCTACCACCCGACGGACGAGTATTTGGCTCAAGCCATCGGCCTGATGAAGGAGCGCGTGACCTTTTTGCCGGACTTCGTTGAAACGGGCGACTTCCTCTTCGAGCCGGTGCGTACTTACGACACGGAGGCGCTGGGGAAAAAGTGGATTGGCGACATTCCGGCTGTTTTCGCCATACTCACTGAAAAAGTGGCTACTTTTGAACCTTTTAACGGCGCAGACTTGGAGGAAATGGTCAAGCAGTTTGCCACCGAACGCGGCCTGAAAGCGGGCGACTTGATGCCGCTACTGCGCATCGCGCTGGCGGGTACTACGAAAGGGCCGGGGGTGTTCGATACGATGCTGACGCTGGGGCAAGAAGAGACAGGGCGGCGTATGGAGCGTTTGCTGAATCTGGAATTGTAAACTCAACACTGCTGCTTGGCAGCGCAATTGGGCAGGTAACTAAGAATTTTAAATCAATAAATTCACTCAAACATGAATAAAATAGAAATCAAAATTGTGCCTAATGGCTCTGAAGCATTGACTTTTCAGAATGAGTTTTTGCGCTTAATGCTTTTGAAAAATGTAAGTCTGAAAAAAAATCAGATTTTACTCATCGTGCTTCTCTCTATCGGATGCGCTTTCAACAGTTTTGCCCAGAATGATTTGAAATTTGAAGTAAACAGAGTTCTGCCATCCATTTCTATCCAAGAAAATAGATTGGCTGAAATAAACACGCTTACGGATTTGGACAAGCGGTACCCCGCATCTTGGGTAAAAGAATATCTTTCCGTGGAGATTTCCGCATATAAAAATGGGACTAAAATAACGGCTTCGGGTATTAGCGATGTCCTGAATCAAGAGCAAAAAGAACTGATACGGTTGGCTGATCGCAGCAATGACATTGCTGTAGTCGTGATGTATTTCCCTGAAAATTCGTTGAAAGACAACACCGTGAAGCAATACGATTTCAAGGTCACGGTCATGCCTGATAAAAATGCTAGCTATGCCGAAGGCGCAGAGAAACTGATTCAATATCTGCACAAAAACGGCATTGTGAGTATTGATGCAGGAAGTTTTACAGGCTATGATTTGACTGCCATCAAATTTACCATCACCGAACAGGGTCAAATTGCAGGTATTCAAGTTGTCCTGCCATCAAAAGATGCAAAAATTGATGAAATGCTGGTTACGGCCATTTCAAAAATGCCTAACTGGAAGCCAGCAGAGTTTTCTAACGGTTTAAAAGTCAAACAAGACTTTGTTTTGACCATTGGAAATATGGAGAACTGCATGGTCAGTCTTTTGAATATCCGTCCAATTGAATAAACATGTAGGCCGATGCTGTGTCGCTCTAAGTGTTTTTTTAAAACCTCATAGGTTTCAAAAAAAACTGCTTTAAAGCCAAAGTCGAAACCTCGTAGGTTTTAAAAAACCTATGGTATGTACACAAGTTCATTGACATTGTTGAAGTAAGATTGCGGGATGAAATCAATACTGGGAGATGTTCGCCTTGAGCGATTGGAAG
>JAYSUY010001120.1:0-7288 GCA_043718855.1 Saprospiraceae bacterium
TCAACACCAGCCAACGTGCGACAGGACTTGTCAGCCGTCGTGCCTCCGCACCTGTGACCAACCAACTTGTTTCCAGACGAGTTGCGGGCCGCAGTGCGAACCAACTCATTTCCAAACCTGCAACCAACCGTCTTGTCGCCCGACGAGTTGTGGGCCGCAGTGTGGGTCACAAGCCACTGTGCCAGGTGCTTGCTGCGCAGCACGAGCCAACACTCCTCCGACGACGACCTGTTTTGAAGGCGGCTTCAACCCCTACGTGACCGGTCAATGATTGAACCACTCCCTTGTTCAAAGGGACTAAGTTGTTGAAGATTAGTGCACTATTTTCTTTTTCATACAACTTTTTCATCCTTCAACCACCATCCAAATTTATGGCAACAGAATCCAAAAAGGTCAGGCGCGACGCGTTCGTGAAGAGCGTGCGGCCCGACCCGAAATCCACCGAAGACCTGGTGCTGCTGCAAGGCTACATCGGCGATTCTGACCTGACGGGCCACGTCCGCGTGTACTCCGACCCCGCGCTGAGCGATTTTATCGAACTGCCGGAGCAGGACATCCTGTACTGCGACCCCGTCGCAACCACCGAAGACCCGCTCGGCGGCAGCCGCCTGTGGGTCAAACAGACGACCGTGTTCACTGCCGGAGACCCGCGCCATGCGAACCGCATCAAGTCCTCCTTCTTGGAGGGCGACATCGTGCGGGCGTTTGGCGATGTGGGGAACATTCCGAGGGTAGTGGCACCCAGCGTTGTCGCTGTCTGCCATGTGTCGTCGAAGCCAAAGTCCTGCTGCGAAACGCAGGTTGGCACGCCTTGTACCGTAACTCATATCCAACCGACTTGTCTCCAAACCTGCAACCAGCCCTCCATCTGCAGACCCTGTGAGGAGGTGTCTAAATTCCAGCCGTCTTGCTTCAAAACCTGTGACAGGCCCACTCCGCCCTTGTCTCTTGGATGCACCTTTGGAGGCGACTGCACGGCACTCACGATCTGTCTGCAATTTGCCAGCCAGCCTCCGGTCTGTCAGCTCACGGCTAAAGGTAGAACCTGTGATTTCAGGTGTGGAGTGGTATTGACAAGGACGAGGCCGGGAATGACCTGTGATACAAGATTCTCAGGAGACTCCGCGACGCAGGGCTTCGGCGCTGGCTACGCCGGCGGCTTCAACCCCTACGACACAGCCAACTACGGCTATTGAAACTTTCACCACCGGCGGAGCGCACTCCGCTCCGCCGGTTTTTTTCACAAAAAAAACACCCCCACGCTGTGCTGCTTTCTTATGAAAATATCGCCCACTACCTGCTAGAAAAGGGGTTAGTGAGCCTCGAATCCATCGTCAAAGGCGAGTTCAGCGTGCGCGACCAATCGAGCCGCAACGCCAACTTCGCCGTCAACCGGGAGTATAAGCCTGCCTATCTGGTGAAACAGGTGCGCGCCCACGACCAGGAAAAACGCGAGACGCTCCGCATCGAGGCCACCTGCTACTGGCTCGCCAACAACGACGAAGCCTACGACACGCTCCGGGGCTTCCTGCCGCGCTACTTCGAGTACGACTACCTGCACCACGTGCTGGTGCTCGAACTGCTGCCCGATGTGCAAAACCTGCACGAGCACTTTCGCGGCACCGCTTTTTTCCCGACCGCTGTGGCCGAAAAATTAGCCGACTTGCTGGCCTCTTACCACACTCACCAGGCCGGGGTGGTGGAACAGCAAAAGAGTTTTTCGCTGTTCAAAAAGCGCAAGCCCTGGGTGTTCACGCTTTCGGAAAACAACCTGTCTGACTGGATGAACAACCCCATGATGGGCAACGCAGAAAAACAGTCGGTGAAACTCATACTAGAAAACCGGGAATTCATGGAACACCTGCGCCTGATGAGCGAGGACTGGGAAATGAAGAGCCTCGTCCACGGCGATGTGAAGTTCCCCAACTTCCTGATTGCCAACGGTTTTGTCCCCGGAAGCGAGCCGGACATCCGCCTGATTGACTGGGAACTGGCCGACATCGGCGACCCGCTCTGGGACGTGGCCGCCGTGATACAGAACTACCTCACGCTGTGGGTCGGTTCGGAATTAGAGCAGGAATACAGGCCCGGTCAGTCGCCCGTCGTCGGCCTCGAACAAGTGCAGCCTTCCATCGCGGCTTTTTGGCTGCGCTATGCCGAACGCACGGGCTGGGACGGTGCCGAAGCGCAGCGGCACTTGGAAAAAGCACTGGGCTACACCGCCCTGAAATTGGTACACACCTGCTTCGAGTCCGTGCAGGGCGTGAAAGACATGACGCTCTACAGCGCGAAAATCCTGCAACTCAGCCTCAACCTGCTCCGCCGCCCCGATGTAGCCATCGAGGAATTGCTGGGCATACAAACCCCCTCCGCTACCCATGCAACAGCCGTCTTATCTTGATGATTTGCAGCACATTGTCGATTCGGTCGGCATTGAGGCTGATGGCAAACTCAGTTTCCGAGGCCAGCCCCACGAGGGCTATGAGCACCCCGAAGCCAGCCCGGAAGCCCGGCTTTTTCACAACCTGAGCAACCTGCTCTACTCGGCCTGCTACACGCGGAGCCGCGCGGCCTTGCCGCAGGATTTCCCCGACGAAGGCGGCTCGTTTCTCCCTGCTCTCCGCAAAGCGAACGCTACGGCAGAACGCTACGACTGCAACTGGACAGTGGAAGAAATAGAGCACGGCGGCAACATCCTCGTGCGCAAGGGCGGCCACAAGCGCTACACCTACGCGGGCGACTTTATCCGCGAGCATTTTGGGCAGGGGCCTTTGCAACGCGGCGAATCGGTCAACATCCGGGTGCTGCCCGATGTGGGCGGAGAAGCGAGCGCCGCCGATGCGTTCTATTTTGTCTTCGGCGAAACCCTGCTCGATAACAACAACTCGGCTGTCGTGCGAGTCTATTTCAACATCTCGCCGAGCGGTGCCGCGCCGCTCATCGAACTGGTTTCCAGCAACTTGAACCGATATAACATTCCGTTCCAGTTCAAGTGCCTCAACCGGCCAAGCCTCTACACGCGCTGCGACTCTGCCGTTTTGTACATGGACAAACGCTACTTCGGCATCGTCAGCGATTTGCTCTCGGAAGGCTATGCCAGCCTGAAAACTTGGCTCAGCCCCGATGTGCCGATGTTCACCCGACCGCTCGCGCCGGGCATCGGCTTTGCTGAAAACCCCTTCTCCGCAGCCGAAAGTTTTGGCACCAACCGCTGCAAAATCATCGCGCAGGGCATCGTGAACGCTTGGAAAGACCAGCAGCCCAAAGCAGTCTGGATGGATTTTGTCCTGCGGAACATCCAGCGAAACTACCTCCTCCCGGAGGCGATGTACCTCAACCCCAACTCCAAGTACCCGTACCATTTTCCATTTTTTGAAAATTAAGCAGTGGTAAACCCTAAGCCGCTGGTCATCATCAACTTTTATCAACCTCATCAACCTTTATCAACCACTACCGAAAATTAAGCAGCCATGAAAGAGCAATTTTTGAACACCGCCGTCAGCATCGGCAACTCCATCTGCCGCGACGCCATCCGCCACAACGGCCAGTGCAACTGGTTAGGCGCCGACAACGACATCGTGGGCGACAACCCCAAACCTTACTTCGCTGCGCTGAAAAGCACTTGGTACAGCGGCACCTCCGGCATCGCCTGGTTTCTGGCCCAGTTGCACAGCGTCTCCGGCGAAAAACGCCACCGCGACACCGCCCTCGAAGCCATCGAACAAGCGCTGCAAACGACCGACAAAATCCAGCACGCCAAACTCGGCTTTCACTCCGGGCTGACGGGCATCGCTTTTTCGGCCATCGAAATCGGGGAAAAACTGGGCCGAGACGACCTGGCTGAACGCGGCTTTCGCCTGCTGCAAAGCCTGAACCAGTTGCCCGAAACGGAGTACACGCTCGACGTGATTGACGGTTGCGCAGGAGCGATACCCGCAGTTGTGCGGCTCAACCGCAAACGCAACGACGTGGCCCTGAACGAACTGCTGCGCAAAATGGGCGACCACCTGCTGCAAAAGTCCCAAGCGGAGCCCACCGGAATTTCGTGGAACACGATGCCGCACGGCTCGGCTGCCAGCCTGACGGGCTACGCGCACGGGGCGGCGGGCATCGCGGGGGCTTTGCTCGAACTGTACGCACACACGAAGGAAGAGCGGTATCAAAAAGCCGCGCTTGCGGGCTTTGCTTACGAGGATTCCTGCTTCGACGCGGAGCAAGAAAACTGGCCCGATTTCCGGGAAGGCAACTCCCAGCAGCGGCGCGAAGGCGAGCCTCGCCCTTGCGGTTGCGCGTGGTGTCACGGTGCGCCGGGCATCGGCCTTTCGCGGTTTCGCGCTTACCAACTCACACACAACGAGGGATTTAAGCAGTCGGCCCAAACTGCTGTCGCCACCACGCTGCGCTTTTTTGGGCGCAAGCAGTTGGGCAACTACAGCCTCTGCCACGGGGTTTTTGGCAATGCGGACTTGCTGCTCTGCGCCTCGGAAGTGACTGGCGACGAAACCTACGCCTGCAAAGCCGAAGCAACGGCGGCAGAGGCGGTGGAGCAATTTGAGCGGCGAAAAATACCTTTCCCCAACGGCACACAGAGCGACCTGAACTCGCCCGACATGATGCTCGGCATGGCGGGCATCGGGTACGGGTTTCTGCGCTTGGCCGACCGGGCCAAGTTCGAGTCGGTCTTGCTGATTCATTGACCAGAAGGCCCGGTTTTGAAGCCCCAGTATTTATCCTTTTTTAATTGCCCTCCGGGAATGCTTTGTTGCCACCTTTGTTTCTGAAAAAAACGCTGCCCCTCGGCAGTGCGCAAGCCCCGGCTGAACCAATTTCATCTCTCCTTATCACACACTTTTTTCAAAACATCAATCTCTCTCCTATGAAGAAGACTTTCAAAAATTGGCTGCTGCCGGTGGTGGTGGCGGCGAGCGCGGTGGTCGGCTGGTCGTTTTTTGGGCCTTACCCCACCAACTACATCACCTTGACAGCTGTTCCTGAAACAGATGGCGGGGTACGTTTCGAGGTTGCCAATCTGCCAGATTTCGACCTGAGCAAAACAGACAACCGCTACAAAATCTTCCTCAACACTGGCGATGGGTACGCCTTCTCTGAAACAGTGAATTTGGTGCCACCGAACACAAGCGTTACACTGACTCACAAACACTACTACCCCAGTACGACCCAATCATACAAAACTTATGCAGAAGCGACTGCATTGGACTATGACGATAAAAACCCACCTCCGTTCTCTCTACGCGCCAACAGCCCTGGCTTCGTCCCCACCGTACCATCTTCCTTGACAAATTACTCTGTCTCCATGAGCGCTTGGGCAAGGATAGATGCAACACGTAACGCCGTGCCAGGTGACAGCATCACCTACATGGTCACCTACCAAAACCCAGCAGAAAACGGTTGCAGCCAGCCCGTGCATGGCGATATTTCCCTGCAATACGACAGCGACAAGTTGGAGTATCTCAGCACTGACAACTATTTTGGAGAGAGTGGCTTCACCCAATCAACTTTGTCGAGCACCAGCAAAGAAGTGAAATGGACCTATCTTAATTTAGAGCAGGGCAAACAGCGCAACATCTTCCTCAAATTTTTGGTGAAAAGCAATGCTCAGGTCAACAGCTTGCTGAACCCCACCCCCACCCTCGTCTTCACACATGGAGCCGACAACCAAGTCCCAGGCACAGCTACCCCGAATCCCTGCGCCAACAACACCATGAGCGAGGTACATCAGGGTAGTGCCCAAGTCGCCTACTCGCACGATCCCAATGAAAAGATATCTGATTTGAAAAGCATTTGCTTGGATGAGCAGTTCATTACCTACACCGTGCGGTTTCAAAATGAAGGTGCAGCAGCAGCAGATACGGTTGTGATTTACGATGAACTCGACTTGGTTTTCGGTTCAGCAATACCAGTTCTGGTTGGCTCCTCGCACCCGCAACACTTGGCCCAGTTCCATTACGACAATGGCACAAGACGGCGACTGACCATTCGTTTTGGTGGTGCCAACAAGCCCGATCTCAATCTGCGTGGACTGACAGAACCCGGATTTGGCACTAAATTCCCAGTATCCGCAACCATGGGGTATGTCACATTCAAGGTACAATTGCCAACATTTGACGTCCCCTTGCACTGCTCAGCAACAGTCAATCGGGCCAAAATCGTGTTCGACTGCAACCCACCAATGTGGACCACCACAGATATCGCACCCTACCTCTGCGACAGCTGCAAAACCTGCACAATTTTGCTCGACAGTACCATCACCATTGCTTCTGAATTTTCTCCAGGGAAAGGAAACATCAGCAATCCATTGAATGCTATTGTCAACCTCGCTCTCAAAAATCAGTTGCTGGCACAATTCGATCAATTCAGATGGTACCCCTCTGTTGGAGTACAAACACCATTGAGCCTTCTCACGCAATTTCAGAGTGTCCAGACCGACGAGTACACTCTGATAGCCAGTAAGAGCGGCCCAACCTGTCAGCGAGCCATCATTCACTTCCCCATCAACTTCCCGAATTGCCAACTGGAAATTCTGACCGACCCTGCGGGCTTGGTCCCCTCAGCATGTATTGGCCAATCGACTGGCACCATTCGCGCTTGGATTGGCGGTACTGATGTTGGTACTGCTCCCTATACTTGGCAAAACTGTATGGTCACCCAAAGCGCTTCGACTGTGATGACCAGCCCAATATTGACCAATCTTCCTCCCGGCAAATACTACCTCGGCGTAACCGATGCAACCGGCTGTACCGCCGAAAAATGGGTCACCGTTCAAGCCACGCCCAACCCGCTTCAAGTGGACGATGACCCGAACGATTGCTCTGCCAACTTACTTGTCAGTGGAGGTACACCGGATGCATCGGGCAATTATTCTTATGCTTGGAAGTACAATGGTAGCCAACAGACCTTCTCTGGTCAAAACCTCAATCTAGCATCAAAAAACGGCATCAGCGTCACAGTCACCGATGCCGCTGGGTGTACAGTCGTCTTTGCGCCAAAGCCTTCCAACTGTACCGGCACCCTCGGTTGGCAGGAGATCGCTTTGATTCTGTTCAGTGCGTTAGCTGCGTTACTGGGGCTTAGGTTTTTGTTTTCACGAAAAAAATGAATGAACTTGCGAGCATTTCTCACCTATGCTGCCAGACCGTTTATCGGTAGTTAAATGCTTGAAAATGAATCGCGCAACCCTCTTCGCACTGATTTTGCTCGGCAGCATCCTGTTGCCAGTTTTGTTCGCCCAAAACAACCACGCCCTTGAATCGGTACAAATCCGAGCCAA
>JAYSUY010000113.1:0-6321 GCA_043718855.1 Saprospiraceae bacterium
GTCATCAACCCCAAAATGGCTTTCGGTACCGGCCACCACGAAACCACTTGGCAGTGCATCGCCGCGATCGAACACTTGCCCCTCGCGGGCGCACGGGTGCTGGACTTTGGCTGCGGCACTGGTATTTTGGCCATTCTGGCCTCCAAACTGGGCGCTTCGGAACTCGAAGCGGTGGACATCGAGGAAGAATCCTACCGCAACACGCTCGAAAACGCAGCCATCAACGATGTGCACAACTTGGCGGTGCGTTGCGGCACGCTCGACCAAGTAGAGGGCCGCGACTTCGACGGTATACTCGCCAACATCAACCGGAACGTGATTCTCGACACGTTGACCCGACTGGCTGAGTTGACCCGGCCCGGTGGCTGGTTGCTCGTATCGGGCATTTTGGAACAAGATGGCGAGGTGGTGACGGCGGCGGCTGAAGCGGTAGGTTTTGAGAGAAAAAATGGAACGCAGCGGGGCAACTGGCTGTGCGTCAGGTTTGAGCGACGGTAGTTGTACGGTAGTTTCATTGAAAGTTCGACTTCGAGTCGACCCCACACTACTGGACATTTTTCTCACGATGCCACAACGCCAAGACAGCGATACGACTAAGTCAATCAAAGCCAATTCGTTGTGTCGTCGTGGCGTTGTGTGAAATCAGGATGTCCAGTAGTGTGGGTCGAACTTCCAATCGCAGAGACACCCAAAATTTAGAACCCTCCCAGATAGCCCAGCCGCCAGCCGTTGACACAAGTTTCCCCCACCGCTTCGAGGGCTTTGCGCTAATTTCGCACCCAATTCCAACGGCAAGGTTTGCCGCTTCGTCCTCCGCACATGAACTACATCGGCGAACACATACTTCCCGGCCAGATCGGCCACCTCTGCGCAGTATTCTCTTTCGTGGCCGCGCTGCTCTCCACCATCGCTTTCTTTTTGGCTACGCAAAAACGCGACACCCCGGATGCCGAAGGCTGGCGCAACTTGGGCCGCTTCTCCTTCGTGTTGCACGGGTTGGGTACGCGGGGCGTGATCGCCACGCTCTTCGTCATCCTCACCGGCAAGATGTACGAGTACCAGTACGCCTGGGCCAACGTGTCAGACGACCTGCCCAGCCAGTACATTTTTTCGGCTTTCTGGAAAGAGCAACAGGGCAGTTTCCTGCTCTGGAGTTTCTGGCACATCGTGCTGGGGCTGGTACTCATGCTGCGCGGCGGCAAGTGGGAAACCCCGGTGCTGACCACCATCGCACTGGCCGAAATCTTCATCGCCAGCATGATTTTGGGCATTTATTTCGGCGAATGGCGCTTCGGTGCCAGCCCCTTCGACCTGCTGCGCGACACGATGGACGCGC
The DNA here is from genome assembly GCA_043718855.1 of Saprospiraceae bacterium. Taxonomy (GTDB): domain Bacteria; phylum Bacteroidota; class Bacteroidia; order Chitinophagales; family Saprospiraceae; genus M3007. The sequence goes on from JAYSUY010000113.1 coordinate 1,337, forward strand.
CGATTTTCGCTCAGGCCGACTACCTCAGCAAGATCAAGGGCAATGGCCTCAACCCCCTGCTCCAAAACTACTGGATGACCATCCACCCGCCCACTCTGTTCCTCGGCTTCGCCAGCACGGTGGTACCCTTCGCCTTCGCCATCGCCGGGCTGTGGCTGCGCGAGCATAAGGAATGGCTGCGGCCCGCCCTCTCGTGGTCGCTTTTCTCTGGGGCGATACTCGGCACGGGCATCCTGATGGGCGGCGCGTGGGCCTACGAAGCCCTCTCGTTTGCGGGCTACTGGGCCTGGGATCCGGTGGAAAACGCCTCGCTTGTCCCTTGGCTCACCCTGCTGGCTGGTATCCACGCCAACCTCGTGGCCCGCAGCACGGGCTACTCCATCCGCACCACCTACGCGATGTACCTGCTCAGTTTTCTGCTGATCCTGTACTCCACCTACCTCACCCGTAGCGGCATTTTGGGCGACACTTCGGCCCACGCTTTCACCGAAATGGGCCTTGGCTTCCAGTTGGTGCTGTTCATGATCGTGTTCAGCATCTTGGGGCTGATCATGTTTTTTGCCCGCTACCGCGACGTGCCTGATGTGACGAAGGCCGTCAGCAATTCGGCACAGCCAATGGCAACAATAGACGGAGATTTGGTCACCGAAGTCAAAGTTGAAGAGTCTGCCACCAGCCGTGAGTTCTGGATGTTCATCGGCTCCCTCGTGCTGTTGTTCTCCGCCGTACTCATCACAGGGGCCACCTCGCTGCCAGTGGTGAACAAAATTTTCGGTACCGACTACGCGCTGAAGGACCCCATCGAGCACCACAACCGCTACCAGATGTGGATCGCCGTGTTCATCGGACTGCTCACCGGCATAGGCCAGTTTGCCCGCTACAACGAGCGCAACTGGGCGGGCCATGCCAAAAAATTCTGGATGCATATCGGCATCGCCGTAGCAGGAGCAGCCGTACTGACTTGGATTAACTCACTGTGGATTAGCAATATGTACGCTTGGCAACTCTACGCCATGCTGTTCGCCGGGATGTTTGCCGTGACGGCCAACTTGGACTACCTCGTGTCGGTTTTGCGGGGAAATTTGAAACTCGCCGGCTCCGCCGTCTCCCACTTCGGCTTCGGAGTGCTGGTGTTGGGTATACTCAGCACGGGCTTGGGCAAGGACTGGATTTCGGTTAACACCTTCGCGATGGAGGGCCTGATCGAAGGCATGGGCAACGAGGAGATGAACAAAAATGTGCTGCTGATGAAGGAAGCCCCCATGCCCATCCGCGACTTCACGGTCACCTACCTGCGCGACACGATCGAGCGGCAGACGCGGACGTTTACCGTCGATTTCCGGCGGCGCGGAGCAGACGGCAACCCGACGGGCGAGCAGTTCGCGCTCCAGCCCAACGTGATGTACGACCGCCAGTTCAGCAAAGTCGTGGCCTCCAACCCCTCCACGAAGCACTACTGGAACTACGATATTTTCACCAACGTCTCCTCGCTGCCGAAGGCCGAACTCGACCCAGAGTATGCCAAGCAGCAGGAAGACAGCCTAAAATTTGATGCCTACGAAGCGGTGGTGGGCGACACGATTTTTACCCCAAAACACTACATCGTAGTGGAAGCCGTGACAAAAACGCCCCAGCACCCCGACTACCAGCCGGAGCCGGGCGACCTCGCTTTTGGGTTAAAACTGCGGGCTTACGACCTCGAAAAGCCAGGCCAGGCTTTCCCCGCCGCGCCCATGCTCTACCTGCGGCCCGACAAAGGCGCGTTCACGTTGGCCACCCATATCGGCCAGTTGCAGATGAAAGTGCGGCTCACGGAAGGATCGATGGAGCAAATGTTCAAGGCCGAAGACGCGCTGAAATACCGCAAATTTGAAGTTGCAGCGGGCGGCACCTTCGAGTTTGAAGGCTACAAAATTCGCTTCGCGGAAGCCCTGAAAGACGTGAAGCACCCCAACTACGCACCCGAACCAACCGACATCGCGGTGGGTGCCAAACTCGACATCACGGCCCCCGACGGCAGCACGGCGACGGCTGCGCCGATCTACCTAATCCGAAACAACCAGCCGTTCAGCCTCAAAGACGAAGTGGCTGACATGGGCCTGCACTTTCGCTTTGAGCACATCGACCCGCAGGCGGGGCTGCTCACCATCGGGGCCGCCAAATCAAACCCAGATGCACTGCGCATACCGCTCGAAATCTCCGAAAACGCCGTCCGCTCCGACTACATCGTGCTGGAAGCCATCATTTTTCCGGGTATCAACCTCGTGTGGCTCGGCTCCATCATGATGCTGCTGGGGCTGGCCATTGGACTGTGGCGGCGGCTGACGACGCGGGGGTGAGCAGAGCAGGGTGCAGGTGTTCGATTTATCAACTTTTGAAAAGTTGATAAATCTGGCCGCTTCACCCTTATTTTTGTAAAAAAATATCAAAGCACATGACCCTCACACTGGAATTGCCGGATGCTCTGGAGCGCCAATTGACGACCAAAGCCGCAAAATTGGGACTGAGTTTGGACCGTTACATCGTTCAGGACTTGGACGACCGAAACCAGCCGTCGGCAAGCCTCCCGCTGTCGGAACGGGAACTGCTGCAAAGAATTAAACCAGATTTGGGCATCACAGCCGCAGACTGGAGCCGGTATGACCACCTGCTTGCCTTGCTGAGGGCTGAGCAACTGTCTGAGTCAGAACACCTTGAACTGATAGCCCTTATCGAACGGGTAGAAATGGCTAATGCAGAAAGGCTGGGCTATCTGTTTGAACTGTCCAAACTTCGCAGGGTCTCGGTTCGGCAAGTAATGTCTGACCTAGGCATACGCCCGCGCCCTGCACACGATGACTAAACTCTGGAAACTGACCGTCGAGCAACGAGCAGGCTGCTGCTGCGAATACTGCCGGGTACCGGTCACATTCTCACACGACCCGTTCTGCATGGAGCACATCATCCCACTGGCGAAGGGCGGTATCACAGTGTTGCAAAACCTTGCCTTCGCCTGTCAAGGCTGCAACGGCCACAAATCTGTCCACACGCATGGGAAAGACCCCCTGACCCAATTGACAGCACCTCTTTTTCACCCCCGGCAAGATGTCTGGGAAGAGCACTTCGAGTGGCAAAACAACTTTCAACTTGTCGTAGGCCTCACCCCAACAGGACGCTCTACCGTCAACCGCCTCCAGATGAACCGCTCAGGGCTGCAAAAACTGCGCAAGGTGCTGGTTGCAGCAGGGGAGCATCCGCCACTTTGAAAAACATCCACTTTCTGCTGACATCAGCACTGATTTTAAGCGCTGCCTTTGCAACGCCCCTCCTTTCGCAGCAGTCCTGTGTCTCCGTACACTTCATTCACGGCTCGAAGCCCAAACCCGCCTTCAAGCAGGAAGAAAAAAAATGGCGGGGCGGCACCTGGGGCGGCCACGTCGGAGTAGAAATTGACTCCAACCGAGTCATCGATTTTTTTCCCACAGGCCGGGTGCATTGGACGGCCCGCCGCAAAAAGCCCAACGGCAAATTCGCGCTCCGCAGCCAGCAGGGATTCTGGGGATATTTCAGGATACCGCCTGAAAGTTTGAAGCGGACGACGGTGCAAATCCCCATTTCTCCCCAACAAAAAGACCTGCTCGACAGCCTGGCCGAGCAGTACGTCCAGCAAGCCCCCTACGACTACGCTTTTTTCGGGATGCGCTGCGCCTCAGCCAGTTATGATATTTTGATGCAGGCGGGCGTGCTGAAAAAACGCTCCGCGTTTCAAACCGCGCTGCGGTATTTTTACCCCAAAAAACTGCGCAAGCGACTGCTGCGCATGGCAGAAGAAAACGGCTGGCTGGTAGTCAAATCTGAGGGAAGTACTCGGCGCAAGTGGGACAAGAACTGAGACCGTCGCACTATTGGAGGTTCGACTTAAAGTCGAACCTCCAATAATACCGTAAGCCGCCGAAAGTGGGGTCGAGATTGATGATCACCGACAACCAGCAACTGATAACCAACAACTTCCGACATGGCTTGGTACATCATCATCAATCCCGCCGCAGGCGGCGGCACCGCCGAAAAACGCTGGCCGCAGGTGGAGCAAGTCTTGCAGGAACTGGGGCTGTCGTACACTGTGCATTTCACCGAGCGGCGCGGCCATGCTGCCGACTTAGTGTACGAGGCCCTCGAAAAAGGCTACCGACACCTGCTGGGCATCGGTGGCGATGGCACCAACCACGAGATCGTGAACGGCATCATGGCCCACCCTTCAGTGCCAACGACGGAGGTGAACTATGCCCTGCTGCCCATCGGTACGGGCAACGACTGGGCGCGGATGTACAACATCCCGCACGACCCGCGCACTCGGTTGCAACGGCTGCTTCAGCCCAAAACCGTACTGCAAGACATCGGGTTGGCCCGCTACCACAGCGATGGACAGCAGCGGGAGCGATTTTTTGTCAATGTGGCGGGCATGGCCTACGACGCTTTCGTGGTGCAGCAGTTGGAGCAGCAGCCCGTGGCCAACCGGGCGCACTACCTGCTCGCAGTGGCCCGATACCTGTTCCGCTACCGCCTCTCGAAAGCCAAAATTGACTTCGACGGCCACTCGGCGGAGGACTTTTTCTACACCATCAACATCGGTCTGTGCAAGTATTCGGGCGGCGGAATGCAGTTCGTGCCCCAAGCCGTACCTGACGACGGGCTGTTCGCGGTCACCTTCGCCCGCAACCTGCCGAAGTGGGAGGTGCTGCTGCAAACGCCGCGCTTTTACGACGGGAGCCTACTCCGCCACCCGCGCATTGAGGGCCATCAGGTCCGGCACATCCGGGTGGCGCATACCGACGGCACCCCTACCCTGCTCGAAGCGGATGGTGAATTTCTGGGCGAGACTCCGGTGGAGTTTGTGCTGATGGAGAAGGCATTGCGGGTGGTGTTGTAACAACAATAGGACACGGATTACACGGATCAGACAGATAAAAACAGATTTTTTAGAACCTGCTACACGAAAAGTGCCGGGG
>JAYSUY010001121.1:0-2633 GCA_043718855.1 Saprospiraceae bacterium
AACGTTTAACTCTTTTTGTTTTAAATAACATCGCCTGAAACAGTTTTTTACTGTAAACCTATTTCAGGACAAGACATCAACTTCATCAACCCTCATCAACCTCATCAACCCTTATCACCAAGTTTGGCATTTACCATTTCCCGCGCCTGCACCGCCTGTACCTCATGCGTCTTGCGGGTCAACTGAGCCTGCGTGAGCAGATTCAACTGTGCGAGGTAGTCGGTCATGGTCATTACCCCGTTTTTCACCTGCGCATCGGCTCGGCGGATGATGTCTGTTTGCAGGGCGATGATCGCATCGTCCTGAGCCAGTTGGGCAGTCCATTTGGCCGCGTCCTGCTGGTCTTTCAGGGTGCTGGCTTCCAGCCGCTGGTCAAAAAACTGACGCTGTGCCTCCACGTTTTTTATCTGAATATCAAACACTTGTGCCTCGCGCCGCTTGTTGCCCCAATCCACCGGAGTCCAAGCGGCGCGGAGGCCCAGCAGCACAAAGGGATTGAATCCCGTCTCGAAAAAGTTGAACGGATTGGGCCGCCCGACACCGCCTTGCACGAAGGCTTCAATGCGGGGCTGGGCACGGAGGGCGAGCGCGTCCTTGCCGAGTTGTAGGCTGCGCTGTTGGAGAGAAAAAAGGGCGTGTTCGGGACGAAGGGAGTTTGAAGTTTGAAGTTTGAAGTTTGAAGTTTCGACCGCCTTCGCGCTTTCACTCGCCCTCGCCTCTGGCGAAGAAGGGAAGGCTTCGGCAGGTGAAAGGGTGAAATTGACGGGGGGTTTGCCAATCCATTTCCCCAAAACAGCCAACACCGCCAGCCGGTCGGCTTGCGCAGCGGCGATCTGCTGCTCAGTTTTCAGGATTTGAATTTTCACCTGATCGACACTGGTGCGGAGGGCTGCGCCTTCCGTCACGGCGGCTTCGGCTTGTTTCAGGCGCGTCTGCAAATCTTGTTGGGCTGAAGCCAAAACTGCTTCGCTCTCTTGCAGCAGCAGGGCTTTGAAGTAGAGGTCCGTCACGATTTCGCGGAGCGAAAAAACATCCACGTCTACCTGCGCTGTGGCGAGGTCGCGCTCCAAATCGCGCTGCTGACGCAGGAAGCGGTCGGAGCCGCCGTCCCAGATGCGCTGCGCCACGTCCACCGAGAGTTTGTACTGGTCTTTGGGCACTTCCGGCACCTTGAAAAACGGGCTTTCGATGGGCAGCCCGAACACGTCGCTTTGCCAAGTGGCCTGCGCTCCGGCTTGGATGCGCGGCAGCGAGTTGCTGTGCAAATTCCTGACTTGCAGTGCGTTGATGCTTTCCGCGTACAGTTTTTTTTGTTGCAGTGGGCTGTTTTTCAGCGCGAGATCGCGGCATTGCTGCACCGTGAGTGTGTCGCCAGCGCAGCTAGCGAAGGGAAGTGCCAGCAGGGCAAGGGCTGTGAGAAGGAGGGCTTTCATGCTGTGAAAATTAGTTTGTTCAAGAATTCAAGGCCGTAGGCTGGCCAGCACAAACTCCGTCACCTGCGCCTTCCTTTCTTCCATGAAAATCTTCATCTCGCCCGGCCCCATGCCCAAAAAGATGCGGATCATGGGCTTGCCGACGAAAGGGAAAACGCACATGGCGATGGTGTTGACGAGCAGGTGCTGGGGCTTAATGGGGCGGATGCGACCGGCGGCGATTTCGGCTTCCACTTGCCGGAAAAATACCTCCGGGCGAGGCAGGTCTTTGGGCAGCACGTTGTCGATAAAGCGGTCGGGGTGCTTGTTGATTTCCGTGAGAATGAAGAGCGGGATGAAGGTATTGCGCGAGATGAGGCTGATGTAGAAATCAATGAAGCGGCGGATCTTTTCTTCCAAAGGCAGTTCATTCTCAATGATTTGCTGCACCACAGGCACCGCTTTGCTGAGTATGGCGCGGGCCACGGATTCGTAGAGTTTCTCCTTCGAGCGGTAGTAGTAGTGCAGCAGCGCCTTGTTGATGCCGGCCTTGTCTGCTATCTCTTGCATCTTCGCGCCGTCCATACCTTTTTGCAAAAACACGGTGTGCGCTGCGTCAAAAATCTTCTGCTCGGTGCTGTCGGCGGCGGGCTGCTGTGCGTCTTTCTTTGCCATGTGGTTTAACCGTTTGGTCAATTTTTGAGCAAAGGTGAGGCAGGATTTTCAGCGTGTCAAGTTTTTTGACCAAAAAATTTAACCATGCGGTTAAATTTGCGCCATGCCCTCCGACCTGTTCTACGCCATCGTGCATCTGCTCAACGCCGTCTGCCGCGTCACGGGGCTGCACTATGTGGATATCAATATCCTGATTTACACCTTCCTGATACCCGCCACTTGGTGGGCGGTGGTGTGGCTTCGGCTGCGCCGCTTTCCTGCTCTGTGGCTGGCACACATCATTCCAGCGGCGTTGTATATTCTTGGGAAAGAGCGATTTACCCAGGTATCTGACCTTTTTTACGAAAAAAACACCGCCGCCCTGCTCCACTTGGGAGGGGGCGGCGATGTGGGTTATATCCGGGTGTCGGTGCTGGTAGGGGTGCTGATTCCGGCAGCGATTTACCTGCTGCTCTGGCTCACGCCAAAACGCTGGCTGCTGGCTGTGTACGGCGGGCTGCTGGCGGGCAACTTGCTCTGGTATTTAGTAGTTTGAAGTTTGAAGTT
>JAYSUY010001122.1:0-2630 GCA_043718855.1 Saprospiraceae bacterium
AGGTTGAAGCCCCAGCGGGGCGCAGCAGACACCTATTTTTGCTGCGCCCCGCTGGGGCTGGTTGGCTGTCGTCGGCACATTTCTACCCATGCTACGCCCCGCTGGGGCTTCAATACGGTATCAAACAGATTTTACTTCAAAATTCGCGTCTAATCTGTCCAGTCGTTTCGATCCGTGTCCCATTTTTATCGCGGTGGGTGGCAATTTTTAACGGCAGTTTAATACGTTTGCTCTGGGCGTACCCACATGGGAAATTGCTGGCCCTAAAAAATAGAAGAGCCGCCCCGAAATTTCGGAGCGGCTCTTCGCTTTTGGGTGTTGATCGTCTTTGCCCGCCATAGCAATGAGAAGAGGGCCTCACATCACGGCCAAGTCCACCACAAAGCATTTTTTGTATCCTTTTCTTTCAGCCCTTTTTTGCTGAACATCAGCAGCATTTTGCTCCGTGTACGGCCCCAGCATGACACGGTAAGTGTTCACGTCGGCAGCCTCGTCGCGCTCGACGGTCACCATGACTTTGCCCGGCCAATCTTTGCGGAGTTTGCGGATCACGGGCAGTACGTTGTCTGCATCGTTGAGGGTAGTGATCTGGATGCCAAAGCCTTTTTTATCCAAACTGCTGATGTCGACTTTGAGCAATTCGGACTTGCGAGGCGCGGCTTTTACAGGCTCTTCGACGGTCGTTGCCGGGTCGCCATCGGTGGCTACACCTTTGGCAGTCAGCGTGTTGGCTTGTTTGCTGGCGGTGGTGTACTGCACAGGGCGGACGAGTTGGGTGGTAGCAGTTTTTGCGCCACCTTTGCTCAGTTTGCTGGTGCCTGGTGCTGGCTTTTCGACCACCTCTATCTTGACGCGAGCATGGCCTGCTTGGATGAGGTACAACTCTTCGGCAGCCTTGCGGGATAGGTCCACCACATAGCCTTCGGAAAATGGCCCCCGATCATTCACTTTAACAATCACGGAGCGCTTGTTGTCGAGCCGGGTGACGCGGATTTTTGTGCCAAAAGGCAGACTTTTGTGGGCGCACGTGAGCAGTTGTTTGTCGTACTTTTCGCCGCTGGAAGTTTTACGGCCGTGCAGCGAGTCGGCATAGTAGCCAGCCTTGCCAAACTCTTCGGCAAAAAAGGAGGAGGAAATCGCCCAGCAAAAAGCAAGGCTCAGGATGGCGGCGAAGGATAGGAAGGTGTTGCGCATGGCTTCAGTTTTTGTTTGCTGTGAAATTATTTTCGATTGACAAAGATAACACCGCTTCTGCGCCAATATTGGGCGGCCATTTGAAAAAAAACTGTCACCTCAGGTGCAATCTGCTGATTACCAATTTAAAACAACCCTACCATGACAAGAACAACGAATGCGCTCGACCGCCAAAAAGCGATTTATTTGGGCGGAGCCGCCGGAATTCGGCAAAAAATCCCCTTCGACCTAGCCCTGCTGGAGCAGCAGGCGCGGGCCAAAATGTCGCCCGAAGCCTTCGCTTACATCGCTGGCGGAGCCGGTCTGGAAAGCACCGTAACAGCCAACCGCAGCGACTTCGAGCGGTGGCGCATCGTACCGCGCATGCTCCGCAATGTGGAGCAACGCGACACCGCGCTGGATTTTTTCGGCAAAAAAATACCCGCTCCTTTTTTTCTCGCCCCCATCGGCGTGCTAGAAATGGCTCACCCGGACGCTGACTTAGCGGTGGCACAAGCCGCCGCCGACATGGGCGTCCCCTACATTTTTTCCAACCAAGCCTCGGTGCCGATGGAAGCCTGTGCCGCTGCGATGGGCGACACGCCGCGCTTTTTTCAACTCTACTGGAGCCGCTCCAATGACTTGGTAGCCAACTTTTTGCAACGCGCCGAAGCCTCCGGTTGCTCCGCTCTGGTCGTCACGCTCGATACCACCATGCTCGGCTGGCGCACCCGCGACCTGAATTTTGCTTCCTTGCCCTTCATGCAGGGCATGGGCATCGCGCAGTACACCAGCGACCCGGTGTTTCAGCGGCTGATGGACGAACCGAACCCCGGGCCTGCGCCCAAAGCAAAAGTCACGCTGAGTGCCATCGCTACCCTGATTTCGGCCAACCGTAAGCACCCCGGTAGTTTCTGGGCCAACCTGCGCAGCGGGCGAGGTCTGCGGGCGGTGCGTAAATTCACCCAGATTTATTCGCGCCCCAACATCACTTGGGCCGATCTGCCCTTCCTGCGCCAGCACACCCGCCTACCCATCATACTGAAGGGGGTATTGCACCCCGACGACGCCCGCAAGGCACTGGACTACGGCGTGGACGGCATCTACGTCTCCAACCACGGCGGCAGGCAGGTGGATGGCTCCACCAGCAGCATCGCCGCTTTGCCGGGCATCGTGGAGGCGGTGCGCGGCAAAGTGCCGGTGCTGCTCGACAGCGGAGTACGCGGCGGTGCCGATGCCTTCAAAGCCCTTGCCCTGGGCGCTACGGCGGTGGGCATCGGGCGGCCCTACTGCTACGCGCTGGCCCTCAACGGTCGCGCTGGCGTAGCCGAACTGCTCGACAACTGGATGGCCGATTTTGAACTGACGATGGGGCTAGCGGGCTGCAAGGATTTGGCGGAAGTGCGGGCGGCAAGGCTGATGTCAGGTTAGTCGTGCGGCGGTGACGGACCGTCACC
>JAYSUY010001123.1:0-7275 GCA_043718855.1 Saprospiraceae bacterium
GTTGTTTGTCTCGGCATAACTCATCACTCAAACCTCATAAATCCCCCAGAGCACCCCAATGAGTGCGGCAAAGGTCACAAAACTTCCCGGATTGCGGCAAGCGCAATTTCCAACCGCTGTATTGGTGTGCCGCGCACGATGATGTAGCGGGCGTGGATGCCGCGCAGCAGGTTTTCGTACATCTCGAACAGTACCTCGCGCTCGTCTGGGTGCTCGCGCAGGGGGTCGGGCTGCCAAGGGATGTCGGGCGAACAGAGCAAGTAGAAAGTTTGAAGTTCTGGAGAGTTTGAAGTTTGAGGTTTGAAGTTGGAAGTTTGGCTTCGGGCGGGGGTTTGGGGGGCGAAAATCGGAAGTTGAAAGTTGGAAAATTCGGGGCTGTCGTCTGCCGCGTCTCGAACTTCGAACTTCGAACTTCGAACTTCAAACTCTCCCAAACTTCTATCTCCAAACTTGTACTGTTCCCAAACATGGATGACCGTCCAGTCGGTGTCGCAGATGAGGGGAAGCGAGGAGTGAGGAGCGAAGGGTGAGGCGTTGAGGCGTCGTGCATACCAGACTTCCCAAGCGAGTTGTCCCAAATGTATGGTTTTCAGATCATTGCACTCGTATGGCCGCCCCAGATGGGCAAGGTAAGTACGGGCGAACTCTGGTACATAACCAGTATCCAACTCGGCGGCGAGGGCTGCGGCGAGGGTAGTTTTGCCCGATGACTCTGGGCCTGTGACGACGATTTTTATGATACCTGGTTGGCTTTGTTGCAACGGGTCGATATTTTCTGTGCTTGCCGTAGGAGGGCTCAGGTGATTCATGCCACTTTGTATGCTTGAGGCATACCTTTTTGCCTGAAGCGGTTGAGAATCTTACATTTCAAAATAATTTCGGTTGACTGATTTGCTTCTTTGCTGGCCTCCAACGATTTGTTGTGCGACCCCCAGTTCCGGACGTTGTACTTATCTGTGACTGGGCTTGTTTGCTCGGACTTCATGTTCGTAATTTTTACGTCTTGGAAAACTCAAAGTTAGCGCAAACAAGCCTTTTCCATAATACTCGTCGCCCGTTGCAACAAAGCCACTTAGTCCAGAATTGCCAGAAGGTTTTTCAGGTCTGTTGCTAAGCCCAGATGAAATCAAATCCTTCAAATCTTGACAAACCGCCCCGCTAACCACCCCGCCTCGCTCGCCCACACCACCACATACACCCCCGTCCGGCAGCCGCTCACATCCAACTGCACCGCCTCCGTGCCGTCGCTTTTTTTCTCTAAAACCACCCCTCCCGCTACGTCGCGCACTTGCACCGTGTTAGTGAGGCGGTGACTTTGAGTCACCGCCTCACTTCCGCTCGGCAACCGCACCGTCAGCACATCCGATACCGGATTAGGCGACAGCACGAGCGATGTTTTTTCTAAAAAAACCGGCTCCCCCGCCGAAGTCACACCCTGCCCGAAGAGGCCTTTCACCGCATCGGGTACCAGCGCGTAGTCATAAATTTTCACCGCATCCATCACGCCCTTGAAGTTGTACTCCGGCTGCGCGGGCAGCATCTGGCCCATGAGGAAGGGGAAGGTCGTGGTGCGAATTTTTCCAGATAAAACTTTGTAAGTGTGCAAGTTGCCGTTGAGATACAAGGCCAAGAGCGAACCGTCGTAGGTGGCGGCGACGTGGTAAAACTGCTCGATTTGCAGCTGCACGTCCAAGTCCAAGTCGGCGATGGCTGAGAGTGAGTTCAGCGTCCAGCGCAGGTATTTTTCGGGGGTGATGGAGAGTTTCCATCGGTTTTGCCAGGAGCCGTGCGACAGCAGGAAAATCTCTTTTTCCGGCAGGGCATTGGCCTTGAACCAGCAACTGACCGTGATGCCGTCCTGAAAATTGAGCAGGGCATTGTTCGGCACGGCAACGTGCTGCGCCCCGCCGTTGAAGTAGTAGGCGCTTTGCTGGGTGCCGTTCAGGTCGGTGGTCAGGACGGTGCCGTTGGCCTGCCCGTGCAGTTGGTTGCCGCTCACGTCGTTGGCATTGCCGGTGAACGGGTAGTGCGCGATGAGGTTGCCGGGCGTGGTGTTGAAGTTTTTCACCAGCGCCTTTGTCGTCGCTTCGGCGAACAGTCCCTCGTCGTCGGCGACCCTCACTTTCACCTCAAAAATGCCCTCCGAAGATGGGGCCGTCCACTCCACCGCGCTGCCTGTGCCGCTGATGGTGCCGCCCGTGGCCGACCAAGCGTAGGTGAGCGGATCGTTATCGGCATCGGTGGCCACACAGGTCAGTTGCAGGGTTTCGTTGGGTGCGGCGAACGGCTTATTTTTTTGAAGGTCAACGATTTGCGGCGCGTAGTTGATGTTGGCCACCACCGAAAGGAGCAGCATCGCCGTGTCGCGGTTGCCTTGCGGGTCGGCGGCGATGAGGCGGATTTGAGTGTTGGCAGGAATTGCCGGAGCCTTGAAACTGACCGTCGCGCCCGTGCCAGAAAATGTGCCGCCGGAGGTAGTGCTCCACTCGTAGGTGATTTGCCCGACAGCCGAATCCATATCTTCGATGGTGGCGAAAACGGTGGTCGAGTCGCTAATTTCGAGCGGGTTTTTCGCGACAGCGAGTGCCTTGATGCGCGGTGCGCGGGTGTAGGTTTGGGCGTGTTGATCAAAATCCACGACCACGCCGTTGACCAGCATCTTGTTTTTTTCGTAGGAAACAGCCCCGCCAGCGGGGCAAACTGTGACCAAAACGGCCTGATTGGTTGGGATGTTCAGGTTGACGGTGCCGGTGACGTTTTTTAAAACGAAGGTTTCGGAAAGGCTTTCGTACACATCTGCGGCGGTATTTCCGGCGGCAAACTCCACGGTCTGAGGGGTAGGGTAGGGGTTGTACAGGAGGTAAGTCGGGTAGGCTGTGCTGCCGTAGAAGTCGGTTTTCAGCAGGTCGAGCCGCAGGATTTTGTCCACGTTGGTCTTGTCCACCAGCGCGCCGAGGTAGCCGATGGAGCCGCTGCCGTAGAGCGCGAGGTTGGTGGCCGACCAGCCGCCTTGCACCGCATCGCCGGTGGAAAACGGCGACAGGTTCTGCCATTTTTGGCGCAGGGCTTCGTAGCCCATCACCTGCTGCGGGTCGTTGGCCGCTGACCAAGCCGAGGCATCCTGCAAGTTGGTGGGTAGAGAACCGGGGTAAAAAAGCCGCGTGGCGTTCGTCAGGTTGAGCATCCATTTTCCGATGGCGCGGGCGAACCGTTTGTCGTAGCGCACCATCGGCACGAGGGCTGCGGCTTGCTGTACGCCGTTGAGTTGGAAGGCGTAGTCGTTGCCGCTGTCGTTGGCTTCGCCCACCAGCCCCGACACGTCGTAGTTGCCCCAAGTGCCGACGATGGTTCCCCAGCCGCGCAGCGGCCCCCGGTCGAACGACCAATTCACCATCTTCGAGATGTCGTATTTCGTGCCGACCTCGGCATTCATTTTCGCTGCGGCATAGGTGCCGTAGGGCAGTTGTAATTCGTAGGAAGGGTTTGATAGCCAGTCGTTTAGGAATTCCAACGACCATTCCGCACCTTTCAGGTACTCAGCGTTGCCCGTCTGTTTGTAGGCGTTGTACAGCACCCACGCGAAGGCCCCCGCCGCCTCCGGCTCCTTCACGCCGTTGGGGTTGGGCTGCTGGGTTTTGAACTTGAACGCACGGTAATTCATGTACGCAGGTTCCCAAGGCGCATCGCTGCCGCCCATGGTGCGCACGGCTTCTAGGAACCGGTCGGCGATGGTCGTGAACTGCGCGTTCGCGTCGCCGCCGAGGTTCGGGTAAAGGTCGTAGAGTTGGTAAAAAAAGATGTTGGGCATCATGTCGTACCACCAATCGTTGCCACTGCTCGCCCCGGCGTTGTTGAGGTAGAGGTTTTCGCCGTTGGCTTTGTTGAAAAAATCCTGGCTCATCAGCAGCCAGTTTTGGCCGAATTGGTTGCGCTTATCCGTCCCGGCCAGCGATGCACCGACCAGCGAGGGCAGCACATTGATGGCCTCGTTGCCCAGCGGCGAGTTGGTGCCGACGTAGGTGTGTAGGCGGAAAGTCGGGTTTTGCGGGTAGTTCACGCCCGCTCCGCCCAGTGCCGATAGCGGCAAATACTGCCCGGTTTTTTGCACATCATAGACAAATGAATCGTAGCGCAGGGCCACTTGCCGCCAGTTGCGCAGGTTATACGGCGCGGGTTGGTTGGGCATCTGCTCCACACGGGGCAGAGCGATTTGGCCGGATTGGGCGAGCGACAGTTGGGCGAAAAGCAGCAGGAAGAGGCTGGAAAAAAGAGCAGATTTGGACATGGAAGTCATCGTTTGCGAAAGGTGTGAACGATAGTCAATGTTTCAAATTTACAGGCGACAGGATTGATATTATCCCTTAAAAATGTAGTGTTCTGGTGAATCCAAAATGGTATAGGTGTGGGATGGGAGAAGAACTCGATGGCAGTTACTACTTGACTGACCACTAGTGGGAAGCGCACAAATCGTTGTTGCGCTCCACGGTATGCGCATCGCCATAAATCACCCGGAGTTGTTTGATGGCAATTCGGCTCCGTGTTTTGACAGTACCGAGGGGGATATCGAGCATAGCGGCCACTTTTTCTTGGGTATATCCGCAGATATAGACCCAATGGATGATCTCGCGGTATTTTGGATGCATGCCTTCGATGATGTCTTGGAGGTCCCAACTTTCATCCTGATAGGTGACCTGTCCGAGCATCATGTTGACATGAATGTGTTCCTCCTCACTGGCGGAGATCTGTTGTTGGTTCCGGTATGGTTTGCTGCGCAAATAATCTTTGCAGGTATTGCGGGCAATATTCAAGAGCCAAGTGAATAATCGACCTTTTTCGGGGTCGTAGGAGTCGATGTGCTTCCAGATTTTGACAAATATGTCTTGGAGGAGGTCTTCAGCAGCGGCTTTGTCGTGTACGATGTTGCAGGCAATCCCAAAGAGGGCGGCCGCGTAGTCGTCGTACAAAGTGGCAAAAGCCTCGGCGTTTTTTGCTTGTAGCTGGGCGACCAATTCGTTGGTTGTTGCTTCGATTGCTTGCACCATGGCGCGTAGTTGATTTTGAACTTTGGCAGGTAGCCTCGTTCTTGAATTTCGATGACACAAAGGTACTTGGGGGCATGAGCCGTCGGCAATAGTGACATTCGCTATATTCACCTTCCCTGAGGAACGACACGGATGGAAGAGATTTAGGCAGATCAAAACGGATATTGAGGTGAAAATCTGTTTGAATCTGTTTTATCCGTTTCATCCGTGTCCCATTCTTGTCGCGGTGGGCTGTAAAAAGGGCTGCCTAAGTTTTTACGTTTTATCAATAGCCAAGCATACCAACAGCCTAAAACCTTCCCTCCAAAAAAGCACGCACGTCCTGTGCTGTCTTCACGGGGTTTTCTTCCTGCGGCCAGTGGCCGGTGTTCTGGTAAATGCGCAGCAGTGCACCCCTGATGCGGCGGTGAAATTCGTAGGCGTGTTCGGGCGAGATGCGGGTGTCCTCTGCGCCCCAGAGGATGAGCGTGGGCGTGGTGATGCTATCGATGAGGCCCACTGGCGGGCGGTTGTCACTCACCGAGGCGCGGTCGGTGAGGGCCTTTCGGTTGCCGGGCCAAAGCAGCAGGTCGAAGTGGCGTTGCGTCAGAGAATCAGTCACTTGTGCATCGTCGGCGTAGATGTCTTCGAGCATGATCTCGACAAACGAGCGGGGCGTGACCGACCAGAGCGCACCATTGATCACGGGTGTTTGAGCCATCCAACTGATCCATGAAGTACTTTTCGGCTCCAAGCCAGGCGCATCCAGCAGGATGAGTTTGTCCAAGCGGTTGGCATGCTCGGCGGCATAAAACCAAGCGATCTGCGCACCCAAGCCGTTGCCCGCCAAGTGAAATTTTCGGAGGGCCAGCCGCTCCACCAGCGAGTCAAGGAAGGCGTTGTACATGAACGCGCTGTAACTCCCCTGCGGGTGCGGGCCGGTGAGTCCGAAGCCCGGCAGGTCTACACTGATCACCCGATTCTTTTTGGAAAGTTCAGCCGTCCAGCCCGCCCAAGTGTGGAGCGAACTGTTGGCATCGTGGAGCAGCAGAATCGGCTCGCCACGCCCAGCCGTGCGGTAGTGTACTTCCATGCCTTCGATGTTCAAAAACTTGGACTCCGGGTAGGCGTACTGCTCCATGAGCAGTCCTGTTGGAAGGTCGCTGTGGCAATTTTGGTAGAGCCAAGCCCCGGCCACGAGGCACACCGCCCAGCGCAGGACGCGGGAGAGGCTCCACTTGCCTGTTGTCCACTGGCGAGCAGCCTTTGTTCGGTCGCCAGCGGGCGGTGCGGCGGCGGGGATCAGCAGATCGGGTTCGAATACGGGCGACAAAACCTCTGCGTCGTACGCCGTAGGTTGGGGCGGTTCCGAGATCGGTAGCGGATCGGGGAATGGTTCGGGCGGCGGCGGTGTCCAGGGGGGCAGATCGTCGTCGGGCGGTGGATTCCAGGCTGGTGGGTCGTACTCAGGCGGCGAGGTGGAGAGCGATTGATCTTCGTCCATTGGCAGTTAAAAAGTCACTTCTATGGGGGTGATGGGCGGATTTGTTTATTTGGTGATTCCACACCCAAGCAGCCATGCTTTGTAGGATGACTGAGCCTAATGTGGAAGCAGGGGTAAGGTATGACGATTCGCCCGGAGGCTGTTTCAAAACCGTCCATCGAGCGGAAAATCTACGCAAACGCCCTTTCCATCCACCAATCGCTCAATCACATCTGTACTGGGTATTGTGCTTGCATGGCCTTCACCGATTCGGCTACGAGGGTGCGCAGCACATCAGGATCAATGTCGCTCAACTTGTTGATATACAGACAGGCTTTGCTGGTTTTGAACTTACCCAGCCGGGCCATTAGGTCGTCATAGCCGTCGAAACCGGGCATGAGGTACACTGTCAGGTTTTGTTTGCGGGGCGAAAAACCCACTACCGGCCAGTCGCCCGTGTGGCCGCTGCCATAGGTATAGGTGTAAGTGCCGAAGCCGACAATGCTGCTGCCCCACATCTTGGGTTCGCTGCCCGTGACTTCGCGGATGAGTTGGCACAGGACGAGCGCGTCGGCCCGCTTTTTTTCTTCTGGCACAGCGTGTAGGAAATCCTCGACGCTGGCCCCGGTGGGTTTTGTTTTGTTCTCTGCCATGTGTGGTGTAGTGTTTAAAACCGCCGAAAAGTACGAAGCCCCCGTAGGTTTTTAAAAACCTACGGGGGCTTGTTTTGGGCTCATGTTCCGAAACCGCTGAAACTCACCGGGTGACTGC
>JAYSUY010001124.1:0-2627 GCA_043718855.1 Saprospiraceae bacterium
CTACTTACTACGACAAGCGAATCCTGAATTTCTTGTTCCAATACACTTTGTCTGATGCCACTGGCGTAGCCAACATTGCCCGCTATCCAGTGGGGGACATGAGCAACAAAGGCATCGAGTTGGGCCTGAATGTGAGGGTCGTGAAAAATGCCAAAATCGAATGGAACACCGGGCTACAGTTCTGGAACAACCGCACTAAAATCGAGCGTCTGGATGTGCCACCTGCATTTGTGCCGACATCTGGCTTTGGCAACTTTGGTCGCATGCGCCTGGTAGAAGGTCTATCGCCTAGCCTCTGGTGGGGCCGCGATAAGGATGGTCGTTCGCCAGTTGTATTTGATGGCGATGGCAAATCGTACACTGCCGATGAGGCAGCAGGTAAAAAAGGCTTGCGTGATGGCCAGCCTCGCTTCCAGTTGTCGTGGACAAACCAAGTCACCTTGTTCAAAAATCTGGAATTCAATATGTTGTGGCACACCAGCCAGGGCAACTACCTCTCTACCCTGAGCCGCGAGTTGAAAGATGAGGGCGGTACAACTGCCGACTGGAGCCGACCGAGCGGAGAAAAAGCCGCTGATGGCTCGGACATTCCGAACGGCCAGAGTGCCCGTCTGTTTGGTAACCCTGGCTATTCCAGCACAGCGTTCATCTTTGATGCCAGCTACATCCGCCTGCGGGAAATATCGGTGTACTACAACATCCCAGGCATCGCAAGGGCTACGAAAAATGCTGTTGGCAACCTACGCATCGGCGTTTCGGCACTCAATCCAATCACCATATCTGATGTACTGGATGTTACCTACGATCCGGAGGCATCCAACTTTGGCAACCGGGCATTGGGCTTTGGTGTAGACCTGACACCTTACCCCTCGTCCAAAAAATTCTTCTTCCACGTTCAGGCTGATTTCTAAGGGGACGGTGGATGATGCCCGCCTTCGCTTTTACTCGCCTTCGCCTTTCGGCGACGGCGAGAGGCTATGGCAGGTAAAAAGGATTTTTTTAAACTCAACCCGCAGAATTGGATTGCGGGATCAATACACAAACATTGATTTTATATCATGAAAAATAAATTTTTGCTCACCATCGCTGCCGCGGCAGCACTATCTCTGGGTTCGTGCAGCTTCTTTGAAGTGGAAGACGTGCAAGACCTAAACAACCCAACCGTAGAATCCGTACTCACCAACGCTACTGCGGTACAGATCAATCAGCTGGCTATCGGCGTACAGGAGTCCTTCCGCAATGGCCAGTATTCTGCGTCTTGGTGCGGCGGCTCTATCAGCCGCGAAGTCGTGTTCTTCAACAAAACAGACAACCGCTATTACACCGAGTTGCAAGGCCAAGTAGCCATTGATCCAGCAGGGATTTTTTACCCTTGGTATCTTTCGTTCAACTCCGAGCGTCGCCGTGCGGAAATTCTCATCCAATCGGCCAACAATTCCAGAGAGTTGACTGCGACGCAGAAGAAAGGTGTGGAAGGTTTTGCTAAAACGGCGCAAGCCTACACCATGCTGACTTGCCTCAACATGATGGGTAAGGAAGGTATCCGCACCGAATTTAGCGACTTGCTGGCACCTGGCGACCTGCTGAAGCCTGGCCCGATGAGCGACTACAACGGTGGCTTGGCATACTGCCGCAAATTAGTGGATGAGGCTGCTGTTGCCTTAGATGCTGCTGGAACTGCGTTTTCTTTTCCTGTTACTTCAGGTTGGGGCGCGGATTTCGATACTCCTGCGGAGTTCAAAAAATTCAACCGCGCTGTGGCTGCTCGCGTAGCCATGTACCAAAAAGATTGGGCTGCGATGAATACTGCAATTGCTGCATCGTACTTCAATTTTGGAAGCGGCCTGAATGCTGGTCCTAACTTTACTTACTCCACCACTCTGGGGGATGCCCGCAATCCGTGGTTTTTGAACAAAAACGAACCAACAGCACCTGTTTGCCCACAGAGCAAGTTCATCGCGGAGGCTGAGGCTGGCGACGACCGTGTGTTTGGAGCAGGCGTGAGCGACGGCGGTAAGGCCAAAGTGCGTCTGCGTACTTCGTCTGCATCGTTAGGTGGTTTCCCGGAGGCGCTGTTCGAAATCAGCATCGTACCCTCCAATACTTCGCCTATTTCCATCATCCGCAACGAGGAGTTGATCCTGATGTACGCCGAGGCTCAAATCCAGACCAGTAACTTGATTGAAGGCGAAAAAGCACTGGATGTGATCCGGGAGGCACATGCCCTGCCCAAAATCGCAGTGGCCAAGCCGACCATCGTTGGCAACAAAGATGCCCTCATTGATGAGTTGCTCAATCAGCGCCGCTACTCGCTCTTCATGGAGGGCAGTCACCGCTGGTTCGATATGCGCCGCTACAACAAACTCGGTTCGTTGCCACTTGATCTGCCTACCCACAAGGTATTTGACAACTTCCCGAAAAAACAGACGGAAGTGGACTGGGACGGTCAGTGAGCCTTCGAGGTTGACAA
The DNA here is from genome assembly GCA_043718855.1 of Saprospiraceae bacterium. Lineage (GTDB taxonomy): Bacteria > Bacteroidota > Bacteroidia > Chitinophagales > Saprospiraceae > M3007. The sequence goes on from JAYSUY010001124.1 coordinate 2,471, forward strand.
ATTTTGAATAAAGAGACCATGTACGCCCCCGGCACCTTGTGCGCCGGGGGCGTTTTTGCTGAAAAATCTGACACCACGACGCAGCGTTTCCCCTCTAAAAAACACCTCTCGTGCATGAAACACATTTTTTCGAGCCTCCTTTTTTTCGCGGCCTTCT
>JAYSUY010001125.1:0-7259 GCA_043718855.1 Saprospiraceae bacterium
GCTGTCGAGCGCGGCGCGGGCCTTGTCGCCGATGTTGCCAAAGCGGGCTGCGTCTAAGTCTTTTTCAACGCCTTGCAGAGCGGAGGCGGAAAGGATACTGATGCTGCTGAGGGTGCTGCCGACTTCGTCGTGAAGGTCGCGGGCGATACGCTGCCGGGTTTCTGCCTCACGCAGTTGGGTGCGGACGCGCTGGCGGCTGCGCCAAAGGAAAAAAGAGAGCAAACCAATGACCAACAGACTGGAGAGGCCGAATATCCAATAGTTGCGCTGGGCGCGTTGCTGTTGCAATTTGGCGGCAGCCAAGTTTTCCATTTGCGCTTTTTCCTCGCGCTGCGCAGCGCGTTCTTTGTCAAATTCATACTCCTTCTCCTGTCCTGCCAGTTCCCGAATGTCGGCTTTACTAAAAATGCTGTCGTTCAAGCGCTGGCGGTTTCGGAGTGCATTTACGGCCTTATCTGCTTGATTCAGTGCACGGTAAGCCTCTGCTACTTGTTCCCAGGCTTGTGATACTTCCAGCGGCTTGCCCATTTTTTGCGCCAACGCCAGTGCTTGCTGGGCGGCGGTGAGCGCGGCTTGATGGTCTTGGTCCAAGCCATTGAGCACATGGCTGCGCACCACCAGAGAAGCGGGCAAAGAGGATTGGTACTGAATTTTTTTAGCCGTTGCAATGGCCGCGTCAATGGCCCGAAGTGCTTCGGGCAGCCGGTCAAGATTGAGCAGCGCAGAGGCCGACTGATAAAGGCAATCGGCTTCTCGCTCCCGAAAACCGTTCTTGCGAGCGATTTGAAGGCCCTCTTGCGCAACGGAAAGCCCTTTTTCAAACTGCCTATCGCCGATGTAAGCCCCCGCCATGACTTGCAGCAAGGTGACGCGCGCCAAGTCGTTTGCAGCCAAGGGCATCGCTTTGGCATAATAGTCCAGCTCTTCCCGGTACAGTTTCTGGAACCCTTTGACCCGCCCCAGCCCGTGATAGATGACGTACAGCAGAGCGGAGGTCTGAGGAACGCCTTCGACGATTTTCAAAGCATCCAAGAACCGCTGTTGGGCTTCTGGGTATTGGGCGCGGCCCACCAAGCATTGGGCTATATTGACCTGCGCGCCGCAAGCAGTCACCCGATCTCCCAAGGTCTGATAGAGGGAAGCGGTTTTTTCAAAACTGACGATGGCAGAGTCCGTCCGGCCTGTTGCTTCCAGAAGCGAGCCTAAACTGAGGTGCCCTCCTGCCACGCCCGAATTGTTGCCGATGTCGGCATTGATTTGAATAGCCGACCGGAACAACGGCTCGGCATCTGCGTAGCGGCCAAGCGCAGCGTAATTGTTGCCCAAGTTCATCTGTACTGTCGCGATGCCTGCGCGGTCGCCGACGGCTTCTTTCAACTGCAAGGCCCTTTGATAGTACAGGTTCGACTTTTCGTAGTCGTTGCGATCCCTGTAGAGCATGGCCAGGTTCTGTGTGGTAGAAGAAAGCCCCGCCTGATCGCCGATCTGCTCCCTGATCTGGAAAGCCTGCTCATACAGCACTGCTGCCTGATCTAATTTGTCGGTTCGCTGGGCCAGCTTGCCCAAGTTGTGCAAGGCTCGGGCTTCCATTTCCCTGTCAGCGGTTTTTTGGGCTTGTTCGAGCGCGTCTCGGTAGGCTTTCTCGACCCTCACGAAATTGTTTTGCCGCAAAGCCGCGTCTCCCAACAGATTGAGGGCTTTCATCGCCTCTCGGTCGCTGCCGTTTTCGGCCGCCAACCGGTGCGCCTCCTCGGCGTATTGGACGGCTTTGGCGGGGTCTTTTTTTTGCCAAGCAAAACTCAATTCGTTGCACAAAGCAGCCTTTTCCACAGGGGCTTCTGTGGCGGCTAATTTCTGTTCCAAATCTGGGATTTGGTTGGGGGTGGCTGTCTGGGCATTGAGCGGAACGGTGGGCAGTACAAGGAGCAGTACAGCGGTGGATAGGAAGCGATGTATCATGATGGCAACATTTGAACAGCAAGGTTAGCAAAGAAAATGACGATGTGCATCACCAGTTTCTGGCAGAAGGTTCGGCCTTCATCAACCGCCTACAACGGCAGCACCAGTCGCACCTCTGTCCCTGCCCCCGGTGCAGAAACCACCTCCAAACGCCCGCCCAACGCCGCCGCCCGGCTCTGCATATTCCGCAGGCCGTTCCCGCCCAGATTCTTGGCTTCCGCGTTTGAAATTTCGAACCCCACCCCGTCGTCCTTCACGCTCATTATCAGCGTGTTGCCTTCCTTCCGCAACGCCACTACCACCCGCTTGGCGCGGGCGTACTTGGCGCAGTTGTGTACGGCTTCTTTAAAAATCAGGTAAAAATCCTTGCGCTTTTCCATCGGCAGCGTCAGGGATTCTACCCCGGCGCCGACTTCAAAGCGCAGTTCTGTCCCCACGTTTTCGAGCATCTCAGAGGCGTACGCGCCCATGCGGGCAAGGGCTTTTTCCATCGAGTCGTTTTCGGGATTCACCGACCACACGATGTCGCTGATGCTGTCGAGCGCGGCGCGGGCCTTGTCGCCGATGTTGCCGAAACGGGCTGCGTCTAAGTCTTTTTGGACACCGTGCAAAGTGGAGGCGGAGAGGATGCTGATGGCGCTGAGGCTGCTGCCCACCTCGTCGTGGAGGTCGCGGGCGATGCGATGGCGGATGGCTTCTTTTTCTAGGCGCTGGCGCAAGCGGTAGTGGAATATCATCCAGACAAGGCCAAAAAACACGACCGCCGCAAGGCAGATGAACCACCATGTTTGGTAAAGGGGGGGGCGCACAGCGAGCCGAAATTGGGCTTTACCAATCAACTCATTCCCCTCCGCATCGGTTGCTCGAACCCTGAAAATGTACGAGCCGCCGTGGAGGTTTGTGTAAGTCACCGTGCGCTGCATACGCGCCTGAAACCAACCTTTGTCAAAGCCTTCGAGGCGATAATAAAAAGTAGTTGTCGCCACGTCGGTCGAACTTGAAAAATCGAAGGAGATGAAGTTTTGCTCGTGCCCGATGACCAGTTCCTGTTCCCTAAAATCACTGGGCAGGAGCGATTGGATTTCATCGAAAATGCGGAACTGGGTGATGAAAACCGAGTCGGAACTCATCGCCTTGTCGCTGTATTTTTTGCTGAAACTATTGCCGATTTGGCCTTTTTCGACATCACGATTGCTGCCCAAAGCCGTCCAATTACACAAAATGGAGTCCTTTCTGACGACTTCCTGCTCAATGAGAAATTCTGTTCGACCGTCGTTAAACGTGATTAACTGGCCTTTCCAATGTTGCGGACCTGTTTTTTTGCATTTTTGAACCTGTAATGCCGAGACCATAGCCGAAAAGTCGCCGTCCTGAAAGCAGTAGAAAAGGCTATTGTGGCATTTCCATGTACCGGAAAGGTCGTCTGCTCCCTCCGTTCTCGAGCCGTTGCAAATGACAATATTGTTTTCAAAAAGCAACTGCTCGACCATCGGTCGGCCGCCTGTTTTGCCAGGTTCTGATTCCGACCAATTGCCTTGTTCATCTACCCGATAAACCATTTTGGAGACCGTCCGTGCGCCCGTTTCGAGGTCTATGCGCGTTCGTACGCCCTCGATCGAGCCGCCTTGGGTACGGCCTTCAAAATAGGCTTTTGATCGCTCCGAAAGCGCGATATACCAATGCTCCCCACCGTGGTTGACCCATTCGGCGAGGCTGCCGTCGGGCATTTTCCACGTGCCTACAACAGTCGAGTTTGCTCTTTTAACGGCCGTCAGGTCTGTTTTTTTTGCCAAAACACTCCAAAAAGCGGCCTGCCGTCGGTCGCTGAAAATGACTGAAACGCCCCGCAAGCCGCTGAGCCAGGCATTTCCGTTTGAATCCACAAAAAGGCGTTGAAGTCCTCCGCACCGAATGGAATTGCCGTCAACCGGTTCCGTTGAGTGCTGCCAGACGAATTTCCGGTGCTTCAAATGGAAGCCAAAAATCGTCGGCCCAGTGATCGAATAGAGCCACATGATGGAATCGCTCGTCAATTTTGGCACGAGAGTCATGCCTTCGAGGTAGCCGAGGAGGTTGCGCTGGTCGTTCCATCGCTCCCAGTTGCCTGTTTTTTTGTCAAAACTGAGGAGGATGTCGGTGCCGACCCAGACGCGGCTCGTGCCCGGCTCCTGGAAAATATCGCGGATATGGTTCATCGGCGAAACCTTTTTTTGCTGCGCCGTGCCGTCGGGCCGCAGCAAATGGATTTCTTTGGAACCCCAGCCGCCTTCCCAAACCAGCCCGTCGTTGTCACGTCCCGTCACGCCAACTTTTCGCGGCAGCGACAGCGCTTTTCGGATGGTCAATGCTCGCCCATCAATCGCGTACAAGCCTGCCCATTTATGAAACCAGACTTCACCGCTTTCGGGCCAGTCTTGCAGGTAAATTTCGCTGGTGCCAAGCCCTTTTGGAGCCTCTGGTTCAATATCCGTAAGATCGTATTCTACAAAACGGTCGCTGAATTCATCAAAGTAGAACAACTTGAAAGTCGTCGCCAACCAGATGCGGCCTTTGCCGTCGGCAGTCAAAAAATGGCAGCCCCAATCTTTCCAAAGCATCTTGTCAGTCGGCGAATTGAGATAACTTTTAAACGTCTTGCCATTCAGGCAACTGACCCCCTTTTGTGTAGAAAACCACATCCTGCCCTTTCCGTCTTCCTGAATATCGCGCACAATACAGTGCGCGAGGCCCAAATGTGGCCCGCCCGCCGCGTCGGCAGCAATAAAATTGGCAGAGAGCGACCAATCAATTTGAGTACTCGCGCTGCTCGCGAGGAGGAGAAGGGCGATCAAAACTTTTATTGCACGAGGGAAAAAAGGGCTCATTTCATCAAAATTTTAAACAAGACAGTCGTTCCGCCACTCACCACCGATTCAATTTGCAAGTCAGCACCCATCGCCGCCGCTCGGCTATGCATATTCCGCAGGCCGTTGCCGCCCAAATTCCGTACGTCAGCACCTGACATTTCAAACCTTTCAGCACTCAAGGTTTGCGAAAAAGTAGATATCGCCAGAAGTGTAAAAATCCAAAGGGGGAAGTGAGTGCGTTTCATCGTTTTGTTACAATCCGTCTTTACAAAAAAAACGTTAAATTACAATACGGCTTTAAACGCTCCACATTTGCCGCCGTCGAAGTCGTATTATTTCAAACAAAACTTATTTTCACTATGAAAAAGACACTCGTTTTACTCTGCTGCCTTTTTGCCTTGGCGGCTTCCAACCAACTCCTCGCCCAGCAAACGCCCGCAGCCGATAAGCGGGAAGATGTGCGCGACCGCAAAGAAAACAAACGTGATCGGGCTGAAAACAAGGTCGATCGGGCTAAAAACAAGCGTGATCGCCATGAGGACAAGCGCGATACCCGCGAAGACGTTCGGGATGCCAAGCACGATGGCGGCGCACGTGACAAAGCAGAAGACAAGCGCGATGCTCGCGAGGACAAGCGAGATGCTCGTGAGGACGTACGCGACAAGAAAGAGAACAAGCGTGACCGGGCAGAAAACAAGCGTGACCGCCGCGAAAATAAACGCGACAGGAAAAACTAGTGTCGCATCCGGCAGGTGACCTACCCGTAGGCGAGGCAGATTTTTTGCTTCATGAGGCATGAGGAGGGCGAAATGCGGGACATTTTAACCGACGAAGAACGAAATGGAGCGAAAAATGTGGCCGCCTACTTGTACGCCACTTGCAGTTCGTGCCACTAGGAAGGATAAACTATGAACGCGATAGCCGCCCACGCTGCTTGCCCATAGCAGTGTGGGCGGCTTCATTTGCCCAATAGCGTGCGCCAGCCGCCCGCCCACAACACAAAAACTCATGCTCAAATTTTTTACCACCACCATTGGCCGCTTGCGCCTCATTGCCTTCATCGAAGGTGTTTCGTACCTCGTTTTGCTGTTTGTCGCTATGCCCCTCAAATACATTTTTGAGCAACCGCAAGCCGTTCGGATGGTCGGGTCGGTACACGGGGCGCTGTTCGTGCTGTATGTGCTGTACGTTTTTTTGACCAAAATTGAGTACCGCTGGGATGCGGCCAAAACCCGGCTGTTGCTGCTGGTATCGCTCATCCCGTTTGGGAATTTTTACGCAGATAAAAAATGGCTGGCCCTTGAAAATCGTTGAAAGCCAAGTACATAAGGAAAAAGGAAAGTTTTAAATTTTGCCTTCCCCTAAATTTTTTAGAAAAAACTTGAACGCCACCCCACTTCGCGTGTATCAGGGAGCAAACAGTTTTTCTAAAAACAAAAACATGCTCCACACGCTCCGTTTCCTCCTACTCGGCCTTTTGCTGCCGCTACTCTCTACCCCATCGTTTGCCGAAGGCGAATACGAACGCCGCATCCAGACTGCCGAACTGGCGGGAGACCGCGAACAGGTGGCGCAAATTTGCCGCGAGTGGCAGCAAAGCGGTCAGTGTTCGTCGGGTGTGCTGAGTTGGTGCTACAATACTCTCATGTCGCTCGATGCCAACGCCGTTTTGGTGACTCAAAACGACCACGACACCTACCCCATCTGGCTTTTGCAGTACGCTCTCGATGTGCGCCCCGATGTGGCCGTGCTGAGTCTGCCGCTGCTGGAAGCCGCCGACTACCGCGACCAAATCATCGGTCTACACCAGTTGAAACAAGTGCCGAAAGGCAGTTCACTATCCGATTTTTTGAGCAGCCTGACCGCCGGAGTGGGGGCCGAGCGCACCCGGCCAGTGTATTTCAGCCCGCTGCTCGACAAGGCAAGACTGCAAGCCGAGCAGCAGCGACTCTACCTCACCGGCCTCGCCCTGCGATGGAGCCGACAAACGTTTGATAACGTGGCCACGCTGCGGGCCAACTACGAAAACCGCTTCCTCACCGACTACCTGAAAGTAGATTTTCAGCCCGAAAGCGACCCTGCGCTCGTCACCGCGCTCAACCTCCACTACGTCCCCGCCTTCCTGCTACTCCACCGCCACTACGTCGCCACTGGTGAGGCCGCCAAAGCCGAAGTGCTTCAATCGCTCACCCTCGGCGTAGCCCGCAAGGGCGGGCGCGAGGCCGAGTTACGCGCCTTCTTTTTTCCTGAAAAAACCGCCGACTCTACCTTCCTGACCAGCCTGACAGCCAAGGGTTTGGAAAAAAACATGAAAAAAATTAGCGGCAGACTTTGGGCCGCTGAGACGGAGACAACCAACGCTCAGTACGAGATTTTTTTGCAGGACTTGCTGAAAAACAAGGACTTCGACCAACTCAACCTGTGCCGTACGACCAAAGTCGACTGGCGCAGGTT
>JAYSUY010001126.1:0-7242 GCA_043718855.1 Saprospiraceae bacterium
GCGCCAAGTAAAAATCCACCGCCACGATCACCACGTGCAGCAGCCAAAAGTGGCCCGCGCATTTGTAGTAAAAAAACAGCGAGAACAGCGTCACCCACACAATGCGCAGCCGACTGCGGCCCAGCAGCAACTGGTGTACAGCAAAAAATCCGATGAATAGGAACAGGAACAGCCCGCTCGAGAACAGCAGCGGCGCGTTCGGGTCGTAGCCGAGCAGGGCGGGTATTTTGGAAAAGTCGAAATCGAACACAGCGGCAAAAATAGAAATGCGGGCAAAAGTAAATCAATCAGCCAAACAGCACCGACCAATCTGAAAAGTACCCGTGTGCCGCCAACTGGCAAAAACCACCCCGACAGCCACTGTCAGCCGCACTACCTTTGGCTTTCGCAAATGACAAAATGACGCATGACAAAATGACGAAAAATAGCACCATGACAAAACTGCTCCTCTCCCCCACCCTACTTCTCCTCACCACCCTCGCCACCGCCCAGATCCCCGGCCCCGACTCCACCTTCGGGCGTTTTGGAGCGGCTTGGCGCAACATCTACCCCACTGACGATCAGGCGTTTGGCATAGCCCTGCGCCCCGACGGGCGGGCCATCGTCGCGGGCCGTACCACCATAGATTCGGTGCCGCAGATGGCCGTGTTCCAGTACAAAACCGACGGTACACTCGATCTCGACTTCCACTGGAATGGAAAGTGCGCACCGCCCTACAATGGACGAACCTCATCGGCCCAAGCAGTAGCAGTGGATGCAGGGGGACACATACTCTTGGCAGGCTACATCACCACTTTTGATAGCGAAGATTTCGTGCTGGTGCGAATACTCCCCAACGGTGTTCAAGACCCGACATTTGGCAACGGCAACGGCTGGGTAACGACTGATTTCAACGGCGGCAACGACCAAGCCAACGCTGTGGCGATACAGCCCGATGGTAAAATCGTAGTGGCCGGTTTTACCCGAAAAAACAAGGACGCAGACTTCGCGCTCGCCCGCTACCTGCCTGATGGTTCGCTGGATGCGACCTTCGGAACGGGTGGTCGAACGATCAGTAAAATTGACACGCTGGCCGACATCATCCGCGACATGGTGATCCAAACCAATGGCAAAATCATTGTGTGCGGCACCACCCTCGCTCCAAAAGTATTCAACAATCCTTCCTTTTTTGTGGTGGCCCGCTATCTGCCCGACGGCTCGCCCGACCCCGTTTTCGGCGGCTTAGGCAATGTGATCACCGACATCGGTGCCGATGAAGAGAGCGACATCGCCCGTGCTGTTGCGCTCACGCCCACAGGGCAAATCGTAGTGGCTGGCTATTCCAGCATCTCGCTTGCCAGCAAAATTTCGGTAGTACGCTACCGGCCCAATGGACTGCTCGACACCAATTTTGGCAACCTTGGCGTAGCACAGACCGCGATATTCGCCAACTCCGGCAATTTCTGCACCGACATTCTGGCATTGGCAGACAACTCGCTGCTGCTCACTGGCATGGCCGAAAATGTGGACTTCAAAGATGCTTTCCTCTTCAAAATGCTGGAAAACGGCTCTCCAGACCCCTCTTTTGGACAAAACGGAAAGGTCGTCCGATCCCTCAGCCCCAAAGACGACAATGCCTACTGCTTGGCCCGGCGGCCCGATGGCCGCATCCTCGTGGTGGGCGACACCCGCAAGGCCGACGATTTTTACACCGACGCTGCGGTGATGCAGTTCAATGCCAACGGCAGCAACGATGCGGCCTTCGGCAGCGGCGGCGCGGTGGTGGAGGATGTGGGGACTTCGGAGGATTTTGGTAGTGCGGTGCTGGTGCAGCCGGATGGGAAGGTACTGGTGGGTGGAAGTGCGGGCAATAACTACGCGGCTACAGACTGGACACTGCTCCGTTTCAAGTCCAATGGGCAGCCAGACAGTATCTTTGGGAATCATGGCATTCAAATATTTGACCTCCAAAGCGGTCTCAGTTACAAGGTCCAAATCGTTCGCCAGCCGACCGGCAAGATCGTTGCGGGCGGGAATATTGGAGGCAAACCAGTTTTGGTGCGCTTTGACTCAGCAGGCAACATTGACAACAATTTTGGCTCTGCTGGCAAGGTGTTTCTTAACCTTCCCAACGAAAGTTTGACGCAAGAGATAACCCAGCAAGCCGATGGAAAACTCTTGGCCGTTGCTGTCAAGCCGTTCGGAACTGGCGGGTTTCGAGCCGCGATGCTTCGATTTTCTGCTGACGGACAACCAGACACAAACTTTGGCCAAAATGGCCAAATAGAATCTGCTGTAGTCAACCAAGATTGGACGGATGTGGCCGTGCTTCCCGATGGCAGGATAATGGCAGCAGGATCACAGTATGTTAGTATTCAGGATGCTACGGTCAGTCGTTTTTTGCCTAATGGGCAGCCTGATTTATCATTCGGGCAGAACGGAACGGCCACCTTTTTAGCAGACATTTTCCCCTCAGGAATAAAGTTACAAAAAGACGGCAAGGCCGTAGTTGTAGGTTTTAACAAAGCGATGCGATTGAATATTGACGGGACGCTTGACCTAACATTCGGTACCCAGGGAATAGCGAGTATTCAGGGGGATTGGACACCCGACCTTTTTGATCTACAGATGCAAGAAGATAAGCGAATTCTTCTGATAGGCAGGACTTATGAGGTGCCTACAAACAACCCTGCACACAAAAATTTTTTGGTTGCCCGTCTCAATTCCGATGGCTCCCGCGACAACACATGGGGAGAAAATGGCTTGTTGAGATTGCGCGGTACCGAAGCCCGCTCCGCTGCCTTCGACCCCGACGGCAACATCCTCGCCGTCGGCTCCATCGACAACGGTGAACGCTCTGACATCGTGGTCTATCGCCTCCTGCGCGGCACCTACGTCGGCACCGCCGACCGCCCCGACGAGGCGGGCAGCCGCATCCTCAACGTATTCCCCAACCCGGTGAGCGAGCAACTGACTTTGGAGTACGACTTGATTGACAACCAAGAAGTTGGGATAAAAATCTACAGCATGGAAGGCCGTCTGCTGCACGTGCTGCTCAGCGGCGAGCCGCGTTTTTCGGGAAAAAACACCGAGCGCATCACGCTCCCCGCGGGCCTCCCTGCGGGGATGTACACGGTGGCGGTGGAGACGAGGCGCGGGAGTGTGGCGGTGCAGGTCGTAGTGAAGTAGGTAGCACGGCGTTTATGCCGTCGGGACTTGCGCCGTTTACGGCGACATCAACATGACCGGTGAGAATTGCCTGTCGCCCTTGTATGCTGCGATCCTGCCACTGCGCACTATAACACTGCTAACATCGCCGTAAACGGCGTAAGTCCCGACGGCGTAAACGCCGTGCTACCGCGATACATTTGCCCCAAAACGCGCAATATGAGCAGATACAGCCACACCTCTCAAGCCTCACCACGAGCATTCTGTCTCTTCGCCCTGCTACTCCTGCCGCTGTCGCTTTTTTCCCAAAAAGTGGTGACCGGAGCGGAGCAGTTGGAGCGCTACCTGCCGCTGTTGGCGGGTAAACAGGTGGGGCTGGTGGTAAACCACTCTTCGCTCATCGGGCAGTCGCATCTGGTGGACACGCTGTACGCGCATGGGGTGTGCTTGAGCCGTATTTTCGCTCCAGAGCACGGCTTTAGGGGGGCTGCCGAGGCGGGCGAATTGATAAAAGACGGACACGATGTGCGCACCGGTACGCCCATCGCTTCGCTTTACGGCAAGCGAAAAAAACCTTCAGTGGAAGATTTAGCCTTCGTTGATGTGGTCGTGTTTGATATTCAGGATGTTGGAGCGCGATTTTTTACTTACATCAGCACCCTGTTTTTGGTGATGGAAGCCTGCGCTGAGCAGGGCAAGGAGATCATCGTGCTGGACCGGCCCAACCCCAACGGCTGGTATGTGGACGGCCCGGTGCTGGTGGATCCGAAGTTGGAGTCGTTCGTGGGCATCGCGCCGCTGCCGCTTGTGCATGGCTGTACGGTGGGCGAGTTGGCGCGGCTTTTTTGTGGAGAAAACTGGGTGTGGCAGCCCTGCGAGCGGCTGCGCCTGACGGTGGTGCCTTGCCTCCACTACGACCACCATACGCCCTACGACCCACCGGTGCCGCCTTCTCCCAACCTGCCCAACGCCCGCTCAGTGTTGCTGTATCCGGGCGTGTGCCTGTTCGAGGGTACAGTGGTGAGTCTGGGGCGTGGCACGGAGATGCCGTTTCAGGTCATCGGCCACCCGGAGTTCCCAATCGATTCGTTCAGTTTTGTGCCGCGCTCGGTGCCTGCTGCCCGCCGCCCGCCCAATGAAGGCTTTCGCTGCAAGGGCTACGATTTGCGTACGATCCCGATGGACTCGCTGCGCCAGCAGACGGGACTGAACCTCTCGTGGCTGCTGGATTTCTATCGCAACTTCACGAACAAGCAGTATTTTTTTCTGGAAAACAAGTACTTCGATCTGTTGGCTGGGAACCGAGATTTGCGGCAACAGATCATTGATGGCAAAACGGAGGCGGAAATCCGTGCTTCATGGACAGCCGATTTGGAGGTGTTCCGGGCCATCCGGCGGCAGTATCTGCTGTATGCAGAGTGACTCAGCAGTTATGAGGTATGAGGTATGAGTTATGTGGCCCATAACTCATACCTCATAACTCATAACCCCTTACTTGCTGGCCGACTTCACCATTTTCAGCAAAAACGGAGGGGTCACTTCTTTCACCAAGCGTTTCAGTGGGCTTTCGGTCACTACGTCGCCCTTTACTGCCTTGCGGCCCACGAAAAGTGTGTTGTGGTCTTCCAGACCCTGATTGACTTCGTGGGCGGGCCGCCCATTGGAGTAGTAGTAGAGTGCCAGCGACTTGCGGCTGCGATCGGGCGGGCAGGTGAGCGGGTTGGGGTGTCCGTGATAGGAAAAATCGGTGGTACTGAAAATGGCCATCGAGTTGAACTCGGGCAGAAATTTCCGCACACAACCCTCCATGTTCACGTCCCAAAGTTCGAAGTGTCCGCCATATTCTTCCTTCCAATCCTTATTGAGGTACACCAGCACATTGATGCGGCGATCGAGTTTCAGGAAAGTGTGCTTGTTGAAGTCGGCGTGTAGTTTGAGCAGACCGCCGGGCTTGATTTCGTGTTGGCCGCCACCCTCGAAATACGGATCACCGACAAGCGGCTCTTCGATACCGGTGAGCGTTTGCAGGAATTCGAGGAAGGGCTGCGAGTTGAGGTAGTGCATCAGCACTTTGGTCTGGTCGCCAAAGTTGGATTCGCCTTTTCCCGCTAACTTCTTCTCGTTGTGGGAGTTGAATTTCAAAGAATCCTTCTTCGAGAGGTCGGGGAACTCGTCAAGTACCGCACTGAGGAAGTCAGGATTAAAGAAATTTTGGAAGGAAATACTGGGGAATGGGGCCGCAGTCTGGTAGCGTTGCGCCTCAAATTCGGCCACTTGTGCCAAGTTGCGGTATTGTTCTCCGAGGATATTGGAAAGCGTGTTGCTCATCGGTCGTAATATTTTTGATGATGAATAGTCGGTTATGGATCGGCCAAAAACTGTGCCTCGTTTGGCAAGCATATCCTGCCTCGTTCAAAGATTTAGCACATCGGCATATTGACCACATTGACCACATTTTCTCACTTCTCTTCCCCGTCTTTGTCTGGGTGCTGCACCTGTTCCCACTTGAGACCAATGATGGCTTCGAGCGCGTAACGGGCGGTCAGCACATTGGCTTCGGCGTTGAGTTTGGCTTCCTGAGCGGCATAGTAGGCGTTGTTGGCCGCTGTGTATTTTTCGAAGGTCTCTTCGTCGGTCTCGAACAACTGCTTGATCAACACATAGTTGGCGTAAACCTCTTGCTCGGACAAAGCCCGCTGGCGGTATATGTTGCGGGCAAGGCGGAACGCTGTGTAGCGGGTAAGCGTCTCGCCGCGGAGTTCAAGTTTTTGGGCATTGGTTCGTTGCTCGGCAATATCGATGGTGCGTTTGCTGACTTTGTTTTTGGGCTTTTGGCTGACGAGGCTGAACACGTTGAGGGTAGCCCCAAAGTTGTATCGGGGGAAAAACACGTTGCTGCCCGCTTCGGCTTTTCTGAGGTTGCCTTCGTTGAGGTTGAAGGTGAGGCCTACATCCTTCATCCACTCTTTTCGGGTGTTTTTGTCAAGGTCGCGGGCGTTTTTGGCCTCGCTTTGAGCGATGTGGCTCTCCGGGTTGTTGAGCCACGCGAGTTGCACCAGATACTCAGAAAATTCGCGAGCCTTGTTTTCCACAGGCTGTACAATGGTTTCATAATCAGTTTGCTGCGCAAACATGATCTGAGTGAAAAGTGCTAGAATAAGGGTCGAAAGTGTATGTTTTTGGAACACGGTTGAGATAGTTGTTGGTGACTGGTTATTGGTTAATGGTTACTTGTTTGTCGCTGCTCTCGCTGTATGCAGGGTCAAAATTTTTGAGCGTCACAAGTATCCCGAGCAAGATGTTGTAAATGATGTTCATCGGCAGTTGGATGATGGCCTCTTGCACATAACAAGCCACGACAAGCATGAAACACCAAGTGGTGATGCCCGCGTAAATAGATTTGATGAACGGGTCGCGGCACCTGACAAAATGGCGAAGGCCTGTACGCAGCACATAGTAATGAAGCAAAGTATACAAAATCAGGCCAATCCAGCCCAACTCCACGCCCATGCGCACAAAACTGGAGTCGTGCGGGAATTGCGACAACTCGCTGCCCGGCGAAAACCGATCCCCCCACACGCCGCAACTCCCCAAACCGCCGCCGAAGGGGTGGGTCTGAATGTAGGGCTGAATTTTCCGCTGGTTCATCAAGCGCAGGTTCATGGAGTCGTCATTCTCCACATTAAAGGCCGACTTGATGCGCCAGATGACCGGATTGGTCGTGGATTTGAGGATAAAAGCCGTGCCGATCAAAAACAGCACTCCCCCAATGAGCAGCACCCGCTTGTTCAAAATCAGCCCGCAGTAAAATATGCCCCCAATCGGCACCAGCATGAATGCTGTGCGTGTGCCGGTGTAAGCCATGCTCCAAAAAGCGCAGACCATCATCCCAGCCAGCACTACTTTTTGCCAATCTTTGGTGGGACCAATGAGCAAAGCGAGGCAGAACATTCCAAAACAAGCCATCAGGATGCCAAACGTAGTGGGGTCGGCACACATGGATGCCACCCGCAAACGCCCCCACTGGTACATCAGTTCAAAGCGCGTCGGGTCGGAGTAAATCCACTCTTCCTCAAAAGCAGCGTGCCCGATGAG
>JAYSUY010001127.1:0-7232 GCA_043718855.1 Saprospiraceae bacterium
AACCAATTTCAGGACTAACACGTTTTGTTTTGTCAACCAACTTTAGGACTAATTCGATTTTCTTCACATAGTGTAAACTTTTTTCAGGACGAGACAGGGTATCCGTGATTTGTGGATTTGGTGATAGGCGTTATCTTGGGTTACCGACAGGATGAATGGAGACACGCGCCCCAAACAATCAAATCCCTCCATACCCAAATCATCACTGCAAGTTCAACACGTCCTTGTCTCCAAAATTTTCGTAGGAAGAAGTAATCACCTGCTCCCCAGCCTCCAAGCCGCTCAGTACTTCGAAAAACTGCGGGTTTTTGCGGCCCAGCGAGATGTTGCGTTTGGTGGCCGTACCGCCGCTTTCGTTCAGCACGTACACCCAGTTGCCGCCTGTGTCGCTGAAAAAACCGCCCGTTGCCAGCAGCGTTGCCTCGGCGGGTTTGCCGAGTTGCAGGCGCACTGGCACCGACTGGCCGCGCCGGATGCCGTCGGGGATTTTGGAAAAAACCATATCTACATCAAAGCGACCGTTGCGGACTTCGGGGTAAACCTTGTTGACCACCAATTTGGTGGTGCCACCGTTGAACTCAAACGAGCCTTCCAGCCCCGGAAAAATGCGCGAAATGTAGTGCTCGTCCACCTCCACGCGCATTTTGAAGCCGTTGAGGTCATCGATCTGGCCGATATTCTGCCCGGCGGTGATGCTCGACCCGATCTCCACGTCCACCCGCGAAAGCAGGCCCGACACCGGGGCTTTTACCGCGAGGTTTTCGAGGTTTTGCTTCATCATGGTCAAGTTGGTGCGGGTACGATCCAGTGTGCCTTCCAACTGCTTGATCTGGACGATGCTGTTTTCTTCCTGAAATTTTTGGTTCTCGATCTCGATCTCGCGCTGCTGGGTGAGCCGCTCGAAAGTGATCTTCGTGCGCTCATACTCCTGCTGGCTGATGACTTTGTCGGCCACGAGTTTGCCGTTGCGCTCGTGGTCAAGTTTGGCCTGTTGAATCTGAAAATCCAGTTCGGAGAGCGTACGGCGCAGCGTAAACTTGTTCTGTTTCAAGCTGAGTTTGGTGTTTTCCAACTCGTTGATCAGGCGGTACATCTCGGTTTCCCGGTTGACATACTCCATCGTCAGCCGCTGGTTTTCCAATTTCAGGATCAGGTCGCCCTGGCGCACTGTCGCGCCGCCGTCCAGCAGTTTTTGCGCCACATAGCCGCCCTCGATGGCATCTAATTGGTAGGTTTTGAGCGGCTGCACCACGCCGGTGACGACGATGAACTCATCAAAAACGCCGCGCTCCACCTTGCTGACCGTGATTTTTTCACGGTTCACATTGAGGCTGCTCTGGCTGCCCGTGAGCAGGGTACGCACGGCAAAAACTAAAAATGCGACAATGCCTAAGCCGAGGGCGATGCGCTGAGGGGTGAAAGTTTTTTTCTGAATTTGTCTATCCACGTTTCTGAGTGGTAAGTGTTTGCCCTCCTTCATCTCGTCTTTGGCGAGGCTACAGCGGGTAAAAATGATGAACGGTAAGTGATGAATAACAACCCTGTGCCAGTTTGCTAAAACGCTGACAATCAAAGTAGAGACTCTGAGGTTGTCTCATTTGCTTCGTTCGCGGGTGAACGCTGGTGTTCGGAAACGGACAAGGGTGACCAGTGGTAAGCGTTGAGTGATAAGTGATACTGGTATCGCTTATCGCTCAGCACTTACCACTGCTCCCCACCCCTCCCCTACCCCACCCGGCACACCGCCTCGTGCCGCACTGGGAAATTGCACGAATTGGCGATGAAACACATCCGGTGCGCGGTGTCGTGGAGCGCCTGAGCTCGTTCGATCATCGCCGCCGCCGTCACCGTCACCTGCGGGCGCAGGGTCACTTCACTAAACCGCCCGCTGCCGTCGGCAGTCTCGGTCATGGTGCCGGTCGCGTTGTCGGAATAGGCCGTTACTACGATGCCCGCATCCGCGCAGAGGTGCAAAAACCAGAGCATGTGGCAGGCCGAAAGCGAGGACACCAACAAGTCCTCCGGGTTGTAGCGGCTGGGGTCGCCCCGAAAAGCAGGGTCGGAGGAACCGGGCAGCATGGGCTTGCCATCCACCCGGATTTCGTGGTTACGGGAGTAGGCGCGGTAGCCAGAGGTGCCGCTGCCGAGGTTGCCCGTCCAGTGGAGTTGGGTGTGGTAGGTGTGGGTCATATGAATTGTTGATGTGGGAATTTGAGGATTTGGTGATTCCGCACACACGTAGCACCTACTCGCTCGTAAACCGAAACTCGATTTTCGGGAAATTCTCCTGCGCTGTTTGCAGTATCCAAGCCGTTTCGGCCAAAAAGACCACCTCGCCTTCGCTGTCCTTGGCGATGTCGCGCTTCCGGCGTTCGAGGAATTCCTGCATCGCTTTCGGATCGTCGCTGTGTACCCAGCAAGCCTTGTGGAGGTTCACTGGCTCGTAGCGGCACTTCGCGTTGTACTCGCTTTCGAGGCGGTGCTGTATCACCTCAAATTGCAGTTGGCCCACCGTACCGATGATGCGCCGACCGTCGCTCTGGCGGGTGAACATCTGCGCCACGCCCTCGTCCATCAGTTGTTCCAAGCCCTTGGCAAACTGTTTTTGCTTCATCGGGTCGGCGTTTTCCACATACCTGAACTGCTCTGGCGAAAATGCCGGAATCCCTTTAAAATGAAGCAGTTCGCCCTCTGTGAGCGTGTCGCCGATTTTGAAATTGCCGCTGTCGTACAGGCCCACCACGTCGCCGGGATAGGCTTCTTCCAGCAGCGTTTTTTTGGAAGCCATGAACATCGTGGGGTTCGGGAAGCGCATGTCGCGGCCCAGCCGGATGTGGCGGTACGGCTTGTTGCGCTCAAACCTGCCGGAGCAGATGCGCAGAAACGCGATGCGGTCGCGGTGTCGAGGGTCCATGTTGGCAAAAATCTTGAACACGAATCCGCTCATTTTCTCCTCCTCTGGCTCCACGATGCGCTCCTCCGTGTAGCGCGGCAGGGGCGTGGGGGCGATTTCCACAAAACAGTCGAGCATCTCCTTCACCCCAAAATTATTGACCGCCGAGCCAAAAAATACCGGGCAGATGCGCCCCTGCAAGTAGTCTTTTTTCTGAAAATCGGGGTACACCGTTTCCAGCACCTCCACGTCGTGGCGCAGTTCGCGGGCCGCGCTCTCGCCGATGTGCCGCTCCAAGTCGGGGTGTGCAAGGTCCTCAAAAACAATGATTTCCTCGTCGTCCTGCTTGCCGTGCGGGTTGAACAGCACGAGTTTTTTTTCGTACAAATTGTACACGCCCTTGAACCGCTGCCCCATGCCGATGGGCCACGACAGGGGGCGCACTTTCACCCCCAGTTTCTGCTCGATCTCATCCAGCAAGTCGAAAGCGTCGAGGCCCTCGCGGTCCATTTTGTTCACGAAAAAAATGATCGGCGTATCGCGCATCCGGCAGACTTTGGTCAATTTTAAGGTCTGCTTCTCCACCCCGTTCGCCACGTCCACCACCACGATGGCCGAGTCCACAGCCGTCAGCGTCCGGTAGGTATCCTCTGCAAAGTCTTCGTGGCCTGGCGTATCCAAGATATTGATTTGCAGGTCTCTGTACTCGAAGCCCATCACCGAGGTGCTCACCGAGATGCCGCGTTGCCGCTCGATTTCCATGAAGTCGGAGACCGTGCTTTTTTTGATTTTGTTGCTTTTCACCGCCCCGGCGGTCTGGATGGCACCGCCGAACAGCAGCAATTTTTCGGTGAGGGTGGTTTTGCCCGCATCGGGGTGCGCCACGATGGCGAAGGTGCGGCGGCGGTGGAGTTCTGTTAAAAAATCGGACACTGTGCAGTGGGTGAAGTGATGGAAAAAGAGGCGGCAAAGGTAGACAAGGGGCAAACAGCAAAAGGCAAAAGGCAAATGGCAATTTCACAGCCCCAAATGCCGCGACTCCACCTCGCTCCCCCAAAACACTGTCGCCTTCGCATCAAAATCAGCCACCGACTCGGTGGTGAAAAACGAAACTTGCCCGCCTCGGCTACATTGGGCCTCGATTTCTGGGTGGCGCACGAGGTAGTCCGCCAGGCTCTTCGCCACGATTTCGCCCTGCACGACGAGGCGGATGCCGGGCGGCAAAAACTGCCGAATTTTGGGCAGCAGCAGCGGGTAGTGTGTGCAGCCCAGTACGATGGCATCCAGGTCGGGCGACTGGGCGAGCAGCGCGTCCAAGTGTTTTTTGACAAAATAATCGGCACCCGGCGACTCGTGCTCGCCGTTCTCGATCAGCGGCACCCACATCGGGCAGGCCTCCTGAAACACCCGCAGCGCGGGGAAAAACTTCTGAATTTCAATGACATACGACCGCGAAGCCACCGTGCCTCGCGTAGCCAAAATGCCCACTTCGCCGGTGCGGGTGAAGTGACCGACGATCTCGGTGGTGGGGCGTATCACGCCCAACACCCGGCGGTCGGGGGCCAAGTTGGGCAGGTCGCGCTGCTGGATGCTGCGCAGTGCTTTGGCCGAAGCCGTGTTGCAAGCCAGCACCACCAATCGGCAGCCCATGTCGAACAGGTGGCGCACACACTCCAGCGTGTACTCGTAAATCGTCTCGAAAGAGCGAGGGCCGTAGGGCGCACGGGCGTTGTCGCCGAGGTAGATGTAGTCGTACTGCGGCAGTTCGCGGTGGATGTCGCGGAACACCGTGAGGCCGCCGTAGCCGGAGTCGAAGATGCCGATGGGAGAGGTCATGCGAGTTATAAGTTATGAGGTATGAGTTATGCTGCGCAACGGCGGAGATTGTGCCCTGAAACCTCGTAGATTTTGGAAACCTACGAGGTTTACCGTGACAAAATCTGCCGTTGCGCATAATCCCAAGCGGTTCATAACGCATCGTTCTTCGCGCTCAGTCGCCGGGCGAGCAGCACCAGCACCAGCACAGGAAACCCAATCCAAATTACCTCGCTCGCCAGCACTTCCAATCCCCAAGGGCTGAAGAAATCTGCCGCCGAAAGTGGAGACACCTGAATTGGTCGGAAAGGGGCAAAAATACGCTCCGCACTGAACGGCCACCAAAGCGCCACACCGCGCCCGCCGTTGGTCATCATGTCGAGCAGCGGGTGAGTGGCGGTGCTGAGCATGAGCCATGCGGTGAGGGCAGTGCCGCTTTTTTTATCTAAAAGCCTGTACATCAAACCCATCAGCCCGCCCAACGCGATGGCGAACACCAGCGAGTGCGTCCAGCCGCGATGCCCCCAGATGCTTTCGTAGGGAATGCCGTAGCGGAAGGACAGCACGTCCAAATCGGGCGCGAAGGCACAAAAACCCGCCAGCAGCAAGGTGGCTGGGCGCACTTGTTTGGGAAAAAAAGCGAGACCGAGGGCGGTGGAGGCGGCGACGTGACCGAAGAGAGATGCCATTTTTAGAAAAGCCTGAAAGTGTGGCGAAAGTAGGCGTTCTGGGCAATCTGCCAGATATTCATCGAAAACGACTTGGTTGACAGACCGTTTTCGCAGTTTTGCACATCAAAACATGGACACCGATGCGCTTTGATGAACACGGGCATTTGCTCCCACACAAAATCATTGACCTCAGCCTACCCGACTTCGCGGTTTTCTTTGTTGAAAACCTCCCAGATTCGGTTCACCGCAGAGGTTTGTTTGAACGCTATCTCGGCTTCGTGGGCGATTTAAAATCTACCTTTCGCACACCTTTTTTCCAGTGGGTAGATGGCAGTTTCATCACCACCAAAGAACAGCCGGGGGATATTGATGTAGTGACTTTCTTGCCCTACGAAATGATGACCAGCAGCATCCAAGCCGTTCATCATTTCCGAGAAACCTCAAAAGCGCGGTATCAAGTTGACGCTAAGTTTTCTCCTGTGTGCAAATGGAACCATCGCTTTTATGAAAGTGCTATCGAACAGGAAAAATATTGGAAACAACTGTTCGGTTTTTCCAGGCCAGATGACAGCGAAGTGAGGCACCCCAAGGGAATCGTAAAACTCAATTTTGAACTATGACAGAGACCAGCCAAAGCAGGATCATCAGCATCACCCAAGAAATGAAAGGCATAGAAGCCCAGTTGATCAACATCCAAAACTGGGACGACTCGGTGGGCGAGTTCATGAAGTTTCAGTACCTAGACATGAAAAGAGAACTCCTCAAAGAACTCATCATCGAACTCATCAAGTCGGACACGAACCTTTCCGATCTTGATGTGGCCCTGTGGAAATTCGTTTCCTACCTTTCCAAGCAAGCAAAATCAGGGCATCTTTCGCCCGAAACCAAGTTGTCCGTTCACGAAGTAGAGCAGTTGATGCCCGCTGCCTAACCACCTCCGCTTACTTTACACCGCTATCTTTTTTGATGAAAAAACTCACCCTCCTCGCCTTTACCCGCCGAAGCCTTGGCGTAGGCTGGCTCCTCCTTTGCCTCTCGGCATTCGCCCCCTTCCTTTCCGCTCAAAAACTCACCACTGAGCACCTCAAAACCCTCGGCATCCGCAACATCGGCCCTGGAGCCATGTCGGGCCGCATCACCGCGCTGGCCGTCGACCCTACGCGCCCCGAAGTCATCTACGCGGGTGCCGCCTCCGGCGGCCTGTGGCGCAGCACGGGCGGCGGCACGAGTTGGGAGCCAATTTTTGACAAAGCCCCCACGCAAAGCATCGGTAGCATCGCCATCAGCACGCGCAACCCCGACGAAATCTGGGTCGGCACTGGCGAAGGCAACCCTCGCAACTCGCAGAATTTCGGGGTCGGCATTTTCAAAACCATCAACGGCGGCAAGGACTGGACCTGCATGGGCCTCACCGGCACCCGCACCCTCCACCGCGTGGTGCTGCACCGCGACAACCCCGATGTCATCTTCGCCGCCGCGCAAGGCTCCACCTACGGCCCCACCGAAGAGCGCGGCGTGTTCAAAAGCAGCGACGGCGGCAAAACTTGGCGCAAAACGCTGTACGTCAACGACCTCACCGGCTGCGCCGATCTCGTGGCCGACCCGCAAAACCCCAACAAACTCTACGCTGCCATGTGGGAATACCGCCGCTGGCCCTGGTTTTTCAAGAGCGGCGGCAAAGGCTCTGGCCTCTACGTGAGCTACGACGCGGGCGAAACTTGGGAGAAAAGAACCGACAAGGACGGCCAAGCCGATACGGCCCAGATCGCCTTCGGGCAGGCCGTCCTTGTCGGTTCTTTTCTCCCAAGTTTCGCCCGCGTCGTAGCTCACGTAGAGGCCAGAGCCTTTGCCGC
>JAYSUY010001128.1:0-2612 GCA_043718855.1 Saprospiraceae bacterium
TCCTTTTTTATCTGCCTAAATCTGTCCAATCCGTGTCCCATTCTTGTCGCGGTGGGCGGTCAAAAGGGCTGCCTAAGTTTTTACATTTGAAGAAAGACTTCGTTTTTGAATCCATCCCGCAGGAGCCATCTGGTTCCTGCGGGATTTTTTTGCTTCGCCCGAAAAAGAGAGGGGCAGATGTCCTCAGTTTTTTAAAAATTTACGCCGACTTAACCTCGCCCCACACCCAGAGTTGGCCTCCCCTTCTACCTTTGCCCAAATCAACTTTTTAGGCTGATACGCTAACGTTCAGTCTCACCACCTAAATCGGTCTAATTCATGGTGTTTGGCTTTATTTCAAGCCTGTCTCCCGAGGCATCGGTCATGTTTCTCGTGTGCCTCCTCGCGGTCTGTGCCTTTGAAGCCATCAACGGCTTTCACGACACTGCGAACGCCGTTGCGACGGTCATTTACACTAAATCTTTGCCTCCCATGACGGCGGTGGTCTGGGCTGGTTGCTGGAATTTCATCGGGGCCATGCTGGGCGGGACCATTGTGGCGATGGGTATTGTGAAACTGATGCCACTCAACGACATGATGACCATGCCGCTGGGGCAAAACATCGCGCTGGTGCTGTCCATCCTGATGACGGCCATCGCTTGGAACCTCGGCACTTGGTATTTCGGCATCCCCTGTTCCAGTTCGCACACCCTGATCGGCTCGCTTTTGGGCAGCGGTTTTGCATTCTGGACAGTACACGGCGGCTCTGGCCCCAACTGGACAAAAGCGGGCGAAATTGGGCTTTCGTTGCTAATTTCGCCACTTTTCGGGTTCAGTTTGGCCATTTTGCTGATGTTCGTGCTGCGCAACACGGTAAAAAAAAGGAAGGCTATTTTCAATGAACCTGATCCCAAAAAGGCTCCGCCTACTTGGATTCGGGCCACCCTGATCGGCACCTGCACATTGGTCAGTTATTTCCACGGAAACAACGATGGGCAGAAAGGCGTGGGCCTGATGATGGTGCTGTTGATCGCATTCATGCCGTTGCAATTTGCCCTCAACTCGCAGTTGTCGCTGGGCGACTTGGCCAGCACGTCGCGCCGGGTGGAGTCCGTGCTGACCGGGCGGGCTGCTACCGACACGATACAGCGTGAGGGCTTCAAAGCGATGGCACTGCGGTACAACGGGCTGGCCGCTCAATTGGACTCGACCGACATGCAAAACACGACCGAAGTGCTGGCCGCCCGCAAGACCTTGCAAGGGCTGAACAAAAGCCTTGATGCAGCCATCAAAGGCGGGATGCTCACCGGCGACGCGGCAAAGACCGCGAAGGCTGAACTCAAAAGCCTGAGCGGGGCCTACGAGTTTTCGCCGATGTGGGTGGTGTTCATCATCTCGCTGTGCCTGGGCCTCGGCACTATGGTCGGCTGGAAACGCATCGTGGTCACCATCGGAGAAAAAATTGGCAAAACCCACCTGACCTATGCGCAGGGAGCTAGTGCCGAGATTTGCGCAGCAGCCACCATCGGGGTGAGCAGCGCATTCGGTTTGCCAGTGAGCACCACGCACGTGCTGTCATCAGGCATCGCAGGTACGATGGTGGCACAAGGTGGAGTCCAGAATTTGCAGAAAAAGACGATCAAGAACATCGCGCTGGCTTGGATACTCACGCTGCCCGTGACGTTTGTGGCCTCTGCGCTGCTGTTCTACTTGTTCCGGTTGTTTGCGTAACCAACAAGCGACAAGCGATATGACTTACCAACGGCGGTGCAACTCGAAGTTGCACCGCCGTTGGCGTTTTTGGTGGTAAAACCCTTTCCAGATTTAAGGGATACCGGATTGTACATGTTTTTCAGAAATTTTTGAAACCGCTGAACATGAATTAAAATACCTTGTTTTTTATGAAAAACGACCCATGCTGACATTTTCCAAACCCACCGCCACCCAAACCGAACGGTTCATCCGGCAAGAGTTTGACCTGCCGCACAGTTACCCGGAGGTGGGTCACACCCGGCTCGACGTTGTGGTGCAGGGCTACAACAACGATTTCAACTTCATTGAGTTAGGGAGTGGCGAGGCGGTGTGGGAGGCAGCCAAAGCAGCCGTGCGGCAGTGGCAAATGTTTCCTGGCGACTGGGCCTATGTGACCCCGGCGGATACGCCCATTGAGCAAGGCAGGGTAGTAGCAATGGCTGCACGGGTGCTGGGCATCTGGTGGCTCAACTCCTGCCGCATCGTGTATGTGCTGGACGAGGAGCATCGGTTTGGCTTCGCCTATGGCACTTTGCCGGGCCACGCAGAGTGCGGCGAGGAGTTGTTTTTAGTGGAAAAAACCGCCGACGGCTCGGTGCGCTATGTGCTGAAAGCCTTCTCGTGGCCCCGGCACTGGGCGGCGCGGCTCGCTTACGCGGTGGCGCGGGCGTATCAGCGGAAGTTTGTGCGGGAGTCGAAGGCTGCGATGCTGGGGTTTGTGCAAAATCAGGCACCTGCTTAGCCTTGGGGCAGCGCCCCTAAATATTTGTAGCCATCGCGGTAAGGAACGGGTGAATAATAACTTGTGAGTTTCAGGTAGGTTAGTTTTTGCTCAGACAACTATCTTTTTGTGCGAATAGTGGGGCTATTTAATCAAAAAG
>JAYSUY010001129.1:0-7222 GCA_043718855.1 Saprospiraceae bacterium
CAGCCCCCCCCAGCCCCCCCGGTGGGGGGGAGAAGGCTCCGCTCCAATCTCATTGGTTGGGGGAAAAGTAAAATTGGTGGAAGAAAGCAAATCTCTGCCTTCCAGCCGAACTCCAGCCAACAGAGCGAAGCCAAACTCCCCCCCACCGGGGGGGCAGGGGGGGGCTGTGCTGGTGGCAGGCAGTTCATGGGAGGCGGACGAAGCGGTGATTTGGGCTGCCCTCCAACTGTCTGAAAACCTGAACGATACCCGCCTCATCATCACCCCACACGAGCCTTCGGAGAAAAACGTGGCGCGGATTTGCCAGCAGTTTGCGGGAGCGGTGCGCTACTCACAAGCCGCTCCACCCTCTACCCACTACCCTCCACCCTCCACCGCTTTGGTCATCGACAACATCGGCCTACTCAACACGCTGTATCGCTACGGCACGGTGGCCTACATCGGCGGCGGCTTCGGCAAGGGCATCCACAACACGCTGGAACCTGCCGCCTGGGGGCTGCCCGTCATTTTTGGCCCTAAGTATGAAAAATTTGAGGAAGCCCGGCAGTTCGTGGCGCGGGGCGGGGCATTCGCGGTACGCGATGCAGAGGAGTTGGCTGAGGTGCTGCGTCGCTTGCGCGACCCCGATTTTTACCAAAAAGCCTCCAGTTCGGTGCGCGGGTATTTGGAGGAGAGCAAGGGGGCAACGGAGCAGGTGGTAGCGTTTTTGAAAAAACTTGTGCCTGAAAATGGCCCTACCAACAAATGATGCAACCCGCGTAGCGACAAGATTTCAGGTGTTTTTCTACCTTCGCCTCCCGAAAAAACAGCGCAACAGCCCGTTGCGCCATACCCTAACTCATAACTCATCACTCATCACTGCAAGAAATGGAAGGATCGAAAATTACCATCAGCCGAGGCAAACTGAAAGTGCCAAACGCCCCCATCATCCCGTTCATCGAAGGTGACGGCACGGGCGCGGACATCTGGGCGGCCTCGGTGCGCGTGCTCGACGCGGCTGTGGAAAAAGCCTATGGCGGCAAAAAGAAAATCGTGTGGCGCGAGGTGCTGGCCGGCGAAAAAGCCTTCAACAAGACCCAGAACTGGCTGCCCCAAGAGACACTCGACGTGATCAACGAGTACAAAGTGGCCATCAAAGGCCCGCTCACCACGCCCGTCGGTGGGGGCATCCGCTCGCTCAATGTCGCTCTGCGTCAACAACTTGACTTGTATGCCTGCGTCCGCCCGGTGCGGTGGTTCAAGGGTGTGCCTTCGCCGGTGAAGGAGCCGGGTCTCGTGGACATGGTGATTTTCCGCGAAAACACGGAGGACATCTACGCGGGCATCGAGTACCTCGCTGGCACCCCGGAGGCCGACAAGGTGATCGCGTTTTTGCAAAACGAGATGGGCGCGAAGAATATCCGCTTCCCCAAATCCTCCAGCATCGGCATCAAACCGGTGTCGAAAGAAGGCACTGAGCGGCTCGTGCGCTCCGCGCTGAACTACGCTTTCAAGTACAAGCGCAAGTCGCTGACGCTGGTACACAAGGGCAATATCATGAAGTTCACGGAAGGCAAGTTCAAAGACTGGGGCTACGAACTGGCGGAGCGCGAGTTTGGCGACCGCGTGTTCACTTGGGCTGAGTACGATCGCATCAAAGCCGACAAAGGCGAAGCGGCTGCCAACGAGGCGCAAGCCACAGCCCTTGCCGCTGGCAAAATGTTGATCAAAGACAGCATCGCCGATGCTTTCCTCCAGCAGATACTGCTCCGCCCGGCGGAGTACGACATGGTGGCGACGCTCAACCTGAACGGCGACTACCTCTCCGACGCGCTGGCCGCTCAGGTGGGCGGCATCGGCATCGCGCCGGGGGCCAACATCAACTACCTCACGGGCCACGCCATTTTTGAGGCTACGCACGGCACGGCGCCCAAGTACGCGGGCAAAGACATGGTGAACCCATCGTCCGTGATCCTCTCCGGCGTGATGATGTTCGAGTACCTGGGCTGGGACAAAGCGGCCAAACTCATCGTCAAAGGCATCGAGCGCAGCATCCGCAAAAAGCGCGTCACCTACGACTTCGAGCGGCTGATGAAGGGCGCGACGAAGTTGAAATGCTCGGAGTTCGGCTCGGAGATCATTGCGAATATGTGAGGCGGGCAGTGGTTGATGAGGGTTGATAATCAACACCCTGACCATGCTGCCATCAACTGATTTGCGCTGCTGCCGCTTTTTGGGGGAATAAAAAACGAGGATGCCGCACACCGGGCATCCTCGCTTTTTTTTTATGGCAAAATGGCAGACCAAAAACAGCGCCCCCACAAGTAGCCGCTTGTGAGGGTGCTGTTGATTTACTTGTAAAGCGTCACTTGGCAACTGTCCACATAGCGACCAGAAGTATCGAACCACTCCAGAAACTTGATGGTCATCAGCACACTATCTTTTGCTATCTTGCAGTGGATGTATGACGGATACCACTCCTTCCCGTTTCGGCGGCAGATGGTGGTGCCGCTGCCCATAACATACTCATCGTCCGATATCTTGGTTACAAAAGGAGCATTAGATTCAATAATGGTCATCCCCCGAGGGGGAACATTAGCGACTAATGCGAACGTGGTTCGAGATGGATTTACATCGAAGAGGAGGGTATCAACACAAATGTTGCCTTTTACCACTCCATGATACAAGTTGAATCCTTTAATTCCCTGATTGTTAAGATAGTAGCAATTCTCCTTCAAGACGCATTTTTCGTCTACGCAGTCTTCTAAATCACGGCAGACGCACTCGTTCTTTTTTTTGCAGGTAGCAGAGAAAAAGATGAGCAGCGAAAGGCCGAGCAGGATAGTGATGTTTTTCATAGCCGTTGCAGGGTTGGGTTACAGGATGGAGACTTTGAAACTGTAATCTTGATCCCCCAATCGGCAATGCACCACATAGTTGCCCTTGGCGATGTCGCTCACCTGAAACTGAAATGTTCGGTTCCCTTGATCTAAATCACCCAAAAAGAACGTTTTGGACAGCCCGCCCCTCAAATCCACCAAACTGATCTGTGCGTGGCAAGGTGCCTGAGCATTCACCTCAACATTCAGGTGGCCTTCTACGACGTTGGGAAAGACTCTTACCTTGTTTAAGCCGACTATTTTTTTTGCTGAGCGCTCTTCGGCGTTTCCGTTCATTTCTCCACCATTTGTACAAGACGGTCCCCAAAGTCGGTCATACTCATGAGAGAGCAACAGTTGCCCAGAGCTGGGGTCTTGTTTCAAACTGTCCCATGAGCCGTAAGTGGACAAAAAGAAGCCGACATCCTGCATCCGGTTTTCGAGGCTGTTCACCGCATGAACCGGGACGGTGCCATTCTGGGGAGTAGAAAGGGAACCCAGAACGTAGTTGGCAAACTTGTCCACACAACACTCAGGGTCTTCGGTTCGGGGGCCTTCGACTACGCCCACCAAAAAATAGTCGCTTGCAACACCTGCCTGGGCCCACCAACATCCGTAGCCCCGTACCCTGACGTAGTATGAACTGAACATCCCCACTCGGATAGGTGAATTGGGGTACAAGTGGAGCGTGTCTCGGCCAGAAACCAGCACTTTGTCCTTCTGAACTTCTTCGCAAACCCCAGAAGAGTTGCGGAACGGGGTTTTGATCAGCACTTTGAGCGCGTTGACAAATGAGTCCAACTGGGCGGCCGTTGGGATGCGGCTTTGTGTGGTGTCCAGGCGTTGCAAGAAATACTCTCCAACTGGTTTGGCGAGATTCAGGACGTTGATCCAGAAATCTGGGTTCCAACTCGAACTGCAAGACCGGGTCAGCAGGGCCTGATTGGCCGCTATGGGCTTGATATCGCCTGTTTTGCCTCTGTACACCCCCACAAATGCCAAGTCTTCTGCCTGCGCCTCTGCTCCTTTGCTCCAAATGCAGTTCCGTTTTTCCGCCTTCACGTGCAGCCGGGTGGTGTATTCATAATTGATGTCCAGTACCCTCACACACTGGCAAGCAGCAGGTAAGTTCGTTGTTTTTCCGCCGTTGCTCGTCAGACATGCCAAGAAAAAAACGATTTCAGATGCCTGAGTGGTCACCGCTGTTGCATCGTCCGCGCCCTGCATGTTGCTCATGGCGTAGGCCATCCCGCCTTTCTTTTCACTTTGCCTCAAGCCGATGTACTTTGCTGCACCAGCCTCAAACCGGTCAACTACCGTCTCGTCAGGGCCCGACTTTGCTTTTTTCTGAGTGACTCGGGGGTTGATTTTGCGGGCGAGTAAGTCGTAGACCCCAGGCGTGGCGATGTTGCTTCCATCAGAAATCACCTTGCACTTGCAGTTTTCCGCCATTGGGAAGCACTCGTCGCCGTCGCCTGTGCCTGTGACCGTAGCAGCGGGATACCAGTCTTTGATGTCGCTGGAAGAAGCAAAAACGGGTTTGACAAACCGGGCATTGTCAAAGGCATAGGCTTGCAGAAAAGCCAACTTTTCGTACTGGCTGACATCGAGCGCACGGAAAAACTCGCAGAAACCCTCATCGTTGTTGTCTTTGCCAAACCAGCCCTCCAACTTGCTGTACAGCCTGTGAGAGACTTGGATAGGCTCATGCTGCTGGCGGGTGGACACCGCACCGAGGTCTGACAGGTAAAGCGGCGGCACTCCTGCATCACCAACGACCAGCACCTCCCAGACCACCGTGATGTCTAACGGGACATTCTCCAAAACAAGGTCGTTCGTGCTTCGCTGAACGGAGACCCAAGCGGCATCACCCTCGCCCAACTTATAGCGTACCGTGTAGTTCGCCACATCGGGCAGAGCCGTCCATTTCAGGTACACATCGGCGGAGTTGGAGAGCCTCACGGCTGCCTCCGCCTCAATGGCGATCCGGGTGGGGCTTTGGTAGATGAGGCTGTCGTACTCAACGGTGCCGATGACCACAGAGTCGGGCGGCGGCCAGTCCTGAGCGTACAGGCCGTTGAGCATCACTACGCTGAAAATCAGCGCAGCGAGGTGTTTTTTCACTGTTTTGTTGAATTGCATACTTTTGTAGCGGTTTTGTGATCCCTTACTCTGCTTTCTGCCTGCGCACCCGGGCATTTCTGGGTTGCCCTGCCGGGGACAAGCGGAAGTGGGGGACAACCCTGCGGGCGGCGGCGGCTACCGCTGCCCGCTTTTCTTCCTTTTTGTCAGCAACAAAGGTATCTGGCCCCTCCAATACCAAGATCGGACATTTCGGGACATTTCGGGACACCCAAAAAGTCAGTCAGGCGGTCGGTATTTCGCCCCCCCCCCCCAGCATTGTCGTAAAATTTAGGGAAGCCCAGCAGTTCGCGGATCGCGTCCTGATCTGCTGGCGAGAGCCGCTTGCGGGAAACAGGAAAGCCACAGGCTTTGAGCCTCCTGGTCAGGGTTTTGGGGTTAATGTCGAACTCGGCGGCGAGGTCCTCTTTGGTGGCGAATTTTGATTGGTCGATAGGCATACAAACACAAGGTTACAAGGTGGGCATATATCACATCAGTAAGTGTTTGTTCAGCGCAAGGTAAGGTGCCTGTTTTGTGCCGCCCAAACTTTTACTGCCTTTTTTGTCCGTCTTAACCAGCCCAAAACAAAAACCCGCCCCCCCTGTTTGACCCGCCATGAACAACAAACCCGCCCTTCGCACCCTCGGCGAACTTCGTGCCTCCGGCTACCAGCCCCGCAGCGTGAAACAGGAACTTCGCGCCAACCTCATCCGAAAAATCCAGCAGAAGGAGACCATTTTCCCCGGCATCTACGGCTTCGACGACACGGTGCTGCCCGACGTGGAGCGGGCCGTGCTCAGCCGCCACAACATCCTGCTGCTCGGCCTGCGGGGGCAGGCCAAAACCCGCATCGCCCGATTGCTCATTCACTTGCTGGACGAGTATACGCCGGTGGTGGCGGGCAGCGAACTGAACGATGACCCGCTCGCCCCCATCAGCCGCTACGCCCACGATCTCATCGCTGAAAAAGGCGACTCCACGCCCATCGACTGGATGAA
Organism: Saprospiraceae bacterium; assembly: GCA_043718855.1. GTDB lineage: Bacteria > Bacteroidota > Bacteroidia > Chitinophagales > Saprospiraceae > M3007. The sequence continues at coordinate 5,981 of JAYSUY010001129.1, forward strand.
CCGCGACGACCGCTATGTGGAAAAACTCGCCACGCCCGATGTGAGCATCGCTGACCTCGTGGGCGACGTGGACCCGATCAAAGCGGCCAATCTGCGCTTACCCTACTCCGACGAGCGGGTGATTCACTTCGGCCTCATCCCGCGTGCACACCGTTGCCTGTTCGTTATCAACGAGTTGCCTGATTTGCAGGCGCGTATCCAGGTGTCGTTGTTCAACGTGCTGCAGGAGGGCGATATGCAAATTCGTGGCTTCAAACTCCGGCTGCCACTCGATGTGGAGTTTGTGTTCACCGCCAACCCGGAGGACTACACCAACCGGGGCAGCATCATCACGCCGCTGAAAGACCGCATTGAGAGCCAGATCACGACGCACTACCCGACGAGCATCGAGGTGGGGCGCAAGATCACAGAGCAGGAGGCCCGCATCACGGCTGAGCAGCGCGAGCGCATCCGGGTACCCGATATGCTGAAAGATTTGATCGAGCAGATTGCTTTCGCTGCCCGCGAGAGCGAGTTTGTGGACAAAAAAAGCGGCGTGAGCGCACGTCTCACCATCTCTGCTTACGAAAATCTGTACTCCTCGGCCGAACGCCGCATGCTCCGCAACGGCGAGGCCAAAACGACGGCCCGCATCACGGATTTTTGGGGCGTAATACCAGCCTTGACGGGCAAAGTGGAGATGGTGTACGAAGGCGAACAGGAAGGCCCCCACGTGGTGGCACTCCACATCATCGGGGCTGCGCTGAAAAAGGTACACCTCCAGTATTTTCCCAACCCCACGAAACTCAAACGGGGCCAAGACCGCGACCCCTTCGGGGTGGTGAAGGCTTGGTTTGCAGGCGGCAACGTGGTGGATTTGATGACTGACCTGACGGAGAAAAAATACTTCGCCGAACTGGACCAGATCGCGGGCCTCCGCCGAGTGGCGGATACCGTAGCGGGCATTGAGGACGCGGATACTTACACGTTCATGGAACTCGCACTGCACGGCCTCGCTGAATTTGAGGTGCTGAGCAAGGAGTTTGTGCTGACGAAGTGGGTGTTCAAGGATTTCCTCACCGGCGACTTGAAGGACGACGACGGAGAGGATATTGACCTGCGGGGGATGTTTAATTGACCGTTGGCTGTTGGCTGTTAACCATTGGCTATTGGCTGTTGGCTGTTAGCCGTTGGCTATTGATATAAAAAGTGGAAGCCCCGATAGTGTCGCACACTTCGGGGCTTCTATTTTGTTTAGCCAAC
>JAYSUY010001130.1:0-7214 GCA_043718855.1 Saprospiraceae bacterium
ACGAGTCTTGTGCCATATTTTTCCCACCCTCTTCGATACCCAGCCATGTTGCACCGCTTCCTTTTTTTCTTCGCAACCGCCGCGCTGCTCGCGCTGACCGCCCACCGCGCGCAGGCGCAAGATGTTTGCGTGCTTTGTGACACTCAAGTCGTCGTACCCCCAAAGGCAACAGATGCCATTGTGCAGAAGATGTGGGCGCCACTCTACACGCAACTGCGCGACTCGTTTTCGTTCGCCAAAAGCCAAAACTTGGCAGTGCTTGGTGTGCTGAAACAAATCGAGCAAGCCAACACGCTCCCACCCAAAAAACAGACCTCGGCAGAACTGCGCCGCTTGGCTGACGAGATCACCAAAGGTTTCCAGTATCGAGGCTACGATGCCGACACGCTTCGGGGCAAGTTCAACCGTGTGCTACACACTTTCAAGCGAAAAGACCGGCTCACCGCATACTACGCCCAGCAATACGCGCTCGCCTGCGCCTTCGCCTGCTTTGCGCACGAGACTTATATGGCCCGCCCCGATCACCCCGATGTGCCCAAAGAGCAGCGTGCGCGGTACGGCCAAATAGCTTCCACTACTACTACTACTCTTACTACTTCAGCAGAAAACACACCAACACTCCCTGACCCAGACTTGTCTTTCTATTTGCTGGTGGGCGTGGCCGCCGCTCTGGCAGCACTTTGCATTTACCTGCTGCGCCAGTTGCAGAATGCCACAGAGAAGATCAAGAAACTGGAAGGCCTCTTAAACCCAAAGCCCGATGTGGTGCCGCCAGCACCTCCGCCCCTGCCCACTCCGCCCTTGCCCGGCTCCAGAGAAAACCCGCTGCCGCCCCCGCCCCCCAAACAACCCGGCTCTGACCGAATAGGCTGGCAGCAGCCCGACTCCCCACCCAGCCAAAAGCCCAGCAAACAGTCGCTCACCCTCTACACTTCCCACCCCAACGGGGGCATATTTTACAGCGTCTCGCCCCAGTTCGACCACAACCTCTACATGTTCCGCATCGTGCTGCCCAGCCCCGATGCCAAAGAGGCGGAGCTGATGCTGATGGACGACTCCGACGTGCTGCGCCGCACTTTTTCCGACCTGCACACCAACCTCCAGTCGGTGGCCGAACTCTACGGGGTGGGCCAGCCCTCTGCCTCCATACCGTACACCGTAAAGCCGGGCCGCGTGGTGCGGCACGGCGAAAACTGGCACCTGAAATCAAAAATGGAACTCACTTGGTAAAGCTATGAGCCAGCCTGAAACCTATCACGCACGCACCTTCTCCGAAGGCTTGCACCGCACAAAAACGACCGACGACGACCTGAACCTCTTGGTGGCCCGGCGGGTGCGCACCGAAATGTTCGCATACCTCGAACAAGAGGTGTTCGCCGAAGGCGCAGCGACCCGGAAAGACATTGAGGGGTTTATCGCCCACGTGGTGGCCGCCGAGGTGGAGCGCCAGATGGCAGAGCGAGAGACCGCGCTGCGAAACGAATTCCTGCTGCTGCTGGAAGAGCGCATCGCCCAAGCACAGGCACCCACCGCCAAGCCCATAGCCGAGCCGAAGCCACCGCCCCGCAAGCGTACAAGAGCACCGCGTAAGCCCGCCGCCCAGCCGATGGACGCGCTGCAACAGATGCTGCAAGAAGAAGCCCCCGACCCTCTGGCACACCACCGCGACCTGCCCCCTTTGGAATTTTCCGAATACCCCGAAAAAATCTATTGCAGCAGCATCCAAGAGAACATCTTTTATCAGACTTACCCAGAACATGACCCCAACCTGACCATTTTTGAAATCACTGTCGCCCGCAACTCATGGCAAGGGAGCCTCAACTTAGTGGACGACCACGCAGTGCGAATGAGGCTTTTCAACGACATCTACTCCAACCTGCGCTCCACTTGCGAACTGTTGGGCACAGGTACGCCCAAGCCCGGCCAAGTGACCCTGACCCCCGGCAGGGTGGTCAAAAATGGCGAATACTGGGAGATGGAGCATAAAATTATTTTAGCATGGTAGGCTTATGAAAAGGATACAAGACACGCAGAAATTGGAACTGCAAGACATCATCGCTGCTGCGGGCCTGCCCCGAAGCGTGTTCGAGCATGACGAAGCAAGCAACTTCGCAGAGTACAGCTTCAGGTGCAAGGGCGGCATTTTCTACTTCAAAGTAGCGGTATTAGACTCGGCGGAAGGCGACAGGTACATGGTACAGCTCACCAGCGTGAACACCACCACCCCCGCGCTGACAAACTCCTGCGAATGGAGAGCGGTGAGGGAGAAATGCCAAACTTGGGCGAAAGAAGTGTCGGCGGAAGTGCAGGCCAAACTCAAACTATGGCGCCCGCCGACATATCTGCCGAATGGCGCAGCGGCGGCGACCAGCCCCCAAGCACTGCCAGATTCGCTGCCCGACCGGGTGCACAAGGCGGTAGCACACGGAAGGACCGAGACGGCCCTCCTGCTGCTCCAGCAGCACTACGACGCTTGCCAGCCCCCCGCTGTGGAAAAATCCATTGATGTGCTGGTTCAGTTGGCCCTTTTGGAAATCGTGAACAGGGCCGACCTGCAAGGCAGAATGGAGCATGAGCAAGTCCTTGGTTATGAAACAAAAATCGCCCTGTTCGCGCTCGAAGCGGCCAGATCGATTTCCGCCTTGCCGCCCACATAAGGCCCCGCAAAACCGCTCCAATGCCCAGTTCGCGTCAACATCAGATCAAGCATATCGCCAAGATCGGTTTAGCCTAAATGTGCAGCATCTTGCTGACAATTAGCGCATTAGCAGATTGGCTAATTATCACATTCCACTTATGCCCCGCATCTTCGTCATCGCCTCCGGTCAGGCCGGCATCTCCGCCATCAAGCCTTTCGTCCTCCTCTTGTCGGCCAACGGCCTGCTCATCAACAGCCGCATCGTGCCGATTTTGGTGGACACTTGGGACAGCCCCCTCATCCGAGAAGCAGAAAGCACCCTCAAACTGTACAGCAGGGTTCAGAAAGACCTGAGCAACGAGCGGCAGTGCTTCTTCGGCACTGAAGTGCTCGGCTACAACCAGTTGATAGACCCCAGCGCTGCCGAGCCGGAGTTCAAGTACATACTCGAGGCTCCAAGCCCAAGCATCGGCGACCGGATCGCCCAAAGCACAGAGCCTGTCAAACGCGCCTGGCGCAGCCACATAGACCCAGAATCTGATGGGTTCGGCGCAGAGGGACAAGGCGAAACCAAACTGACCGCCACCGCGCTGGCCCTCCTCTTGAACGAGCCGCCCGCCGCGCAGCCCAGTGCCAAACCCTCAGGCAAAGCCCGCTCCCTAAAAAACGAGGGCAGCGAAATGCCCCAAAATTTTACAAAAATCGGCCAGCACCTATGGTCCGACCGGGGGCTGGAACCAGGCGACCGCATCGTTTTTGTCAGCTCCCCAGCGGGCGGCACCGGCCTGTCGGTGACCGCCGAAATGCTGCGCCGCATGCAGGCGGGCGGCATCGGGACGCTTGGTTTGCAGGCCGCCCTGCTCTGGAGTTTCCCGCGCCCCAACGTCCCCCGCCACGCCGAGCTGCTCGACCGCGCCCGACTGATCCTCGACTACTTCAAGGACGCGAGGAAAGAGGAGATGCTGCCGGTACAGCACCTATACCTCATACACCACCCCAACACCGCCTTCACCACCGACCTGACCGCGCTGGCACTGCTCGATTTTTGCACCAACGAGCAGGACAAAAAACAAGGCTACGGCAGCGACCTGAGCCGCAAAAACTGGGCGGCCCTTGCCCGCTTGGAGGCAGCTGTGAATGGGTTCGAGCCTTGGAAAGGACTGAGGCAGAAAGACGATCCATTCTTTGAAGCCTTTATAGCCTTCGGCAAAAAGTTCGAGGGGTATATGCAAGAGTTGCGGGTGCACGCCCAAACAGAGGGCTTCCAGTTCCCGATCTCGCCGGTGCCCAACAAACTCTTTACACCCAAAAAGGCTGGCAAGGGCAAAGGCGAGCGGTCCCCACAAGATTCTCTCGACGAAGAGATGGGCAAAAAGACGGCAAGCGCATCAGTAAGTTTCTTGAAAGGGCTGACCCAACTCGTGCAAGGCCACTTGCCCGACGAGGCGGTGCCCAACCTGGTCGGCGAGCAGGAAAAGGGCAGCAGCTGGGAGCCCACCAAAAAGTGGCCCGAAAACCTAAACCACTACACTTGGCTCGACCTGAGCCGGTGGGTGCCTTCGGTGCGCGCCAAAGCCTGGCTCTCGGGCCATGCCGTCCGAAAAGTGGCAGAAAACCCCGCTGGGGCAGCCGCGCCGTTCCAGCAGATGGTGTCCGACATTTTGGACCTGATCGACCTGGAAAGGAAAAACGAGGTAGAGGCCCCAGCAGAGGGCTGCTTTCAGGGCGACGACAGCCCCGAATCTAACACGGCCCGCAAGGTGCTGGGCATTCCAGACGGCGGCGACCTGAAAGTGATGCGCTGGAAGCCCAGCGACTCGGCACGCGAACAAGTACTCGGTTTCCAGCACCCAGACACCCTCTATGTGCCTGCGCCAGAATTAGAAAAAGAACTTCGGCCCTTGCAGCACAACCTGAAGGTGGAGGACGAAAGGCTGCTGTTCGACCGCACCACGCCCCCCCACATCAGCGAGGAACTGAAAAGCCATATCCGCAAGGAGGTCCGGAAAGGGAAAGGCCAAAGCCTCGAACGCCTGTTAGACAAAAAATTTCAGGCACAGCCAGAAGCTGATCCCACAAGCGGCGAGCCACCGTACCACGACCCCGTACCCGCCCTTTTTGTCTACCAGAGCGTGCCCGACCACTGGGAAAACGGCCAGCACGACCTCTGGTACCTGCCCTACGCGGCAGCGAGTTACGCAACGGCCCCGTCTACGGCTACGCGAGCGGAAGCACGCGTAGAGATAGGCCCAAAACGCCCCATCTCCATCCCCCTTTGGACGAAAGCGTTGGCTGGCATCTTGGCGGCAGCAGTGGTGATCTGGCTTGTCAACGGCCAGCCTGTCTGGTGGAATGGTAGCGCAGTCGCCGATAAGCCCGGTTCCAGCCCCAACTCTGGCGGTCATACCGCCGCTCTGCGGCCAACCACCGAGACCATCGGGGCGATCACCTACGCACTGGACACTTTGGCCCAGCCGGGCGCGGCAGCCAGCGTGTACATCGCGCCCAACACACAGGCAATTCCTTCCGGCTCGCAGGAGGCGAAATACGCCCGGCAGATCAATACTTTGGAGGGATACCTGAAAGAATGTTTTTCCAGCCCGAACCCAGCGGCACCTCCGCTTGTGGACATCTTTGACTTTCTAGAAACCTGCCGCATAAACGGCAAGGACATCCAGCCAGTGGTGTTCAGGGGTGCGTTTTTACCCACTATAGCAGGGCGCTTGATTGCCCTGAAAGTGACCGACACTCGGTACAAGTATTTGAAAAGACAGGCAAAGTGGGTACTCACAGAAATCACAGTGGATAGTGTGAGCCTCCACCCGAACTAAAAACTTGAGACTCATGTACATCAAATCATTCTCCCTCACCTTCCTCTTGCTGGCCTCTTCGGTGGGCCAACTTTGTGCCCAGCAGCGGCACCCGCACACCGACCGGATCAAGGATGCGGTGATCAAACTGTCCAAGCGGCTGCCCACTGGCAACATAGACGACCTGTTCCACTTGGATGCCAACATAGAAAACAAGGGGGTAGACAACTACCCTCTCAGTCCAAAAGCCTATTTCCAACGGCACCAGATACCCTTGCAGGACTGGAGCATAAAAATCACTGGGAAGCCTACCTACTATCAGCGTGACCCGGAAACAGGTGAGTGGAGGGCTAAAGTCAGTGCTGTGCAAACATGGGGCAAGAAAAAAGACGGTATCCCATGCGTGATCACCTTTCTGGTGCGCCCCAAGCAGGTGCTGATCTTGGACGTGATGAATTTGGGATCTGAAAGAGAAAAAGGAACAGACTTTGGCGCAGTCATCCAAGAATCTGACGTAGATGCGCCGCCGCCGCCAGTGCACACAGCGGTGCCCTCAGACATTCCGGCAACCCCTGCTGCTGCCGACTGCTCAAAAGTGCTGGCCGACCTTGCTTGGTCTCAAAAAAACGCCAAAAACTTAGGTGCCACCCTCAAGGAAGTAAAAAACCTGAACGGCACCCTTCGGCAGCAAAAAGCGGATTTGGAGGCCCAACTCAGCAAGTGGAAGATCAAGTACGACACATTGCTCGGCGCTTGGAAAAGAGTCAAAAAGATACACGAGTCCGACAGCGTGCGCATCGGGAAATACCGCTTCAAAGAAGTACAAGACAGTTTGGCACAAGATGCCCGGAAAAAGCGGAAAGCGGCCGCCATACTGCTCAACAAAGATGCTGTCAAAACGTACAGGCGCGCCCACAAAGATTACTACGAAGTCAGGCCAGCCATCACAGCAGACAGCCTACAACGCGCTATCTACAGAGTGATGGGTACGTTTGTGGCAAACGATGCCAACCTTGCCCCTGAAAACGCCTTCATCATGGCAACAATATTGGGCCGCAACGAGGGCAACGCTTGGGAATATCCCGACTCCCTGCCCGGCACCAACCGTCAAAGTTTGAAGAATGCCATCGGCCGACTCAATCCCATTATACTGGCATACCTCGCCCGTACAGGGCTTGAAATGACCAACGAATCAAACGATTTTTCCCCAGAACAGGAGATGGAAGAATACATCCGCAACCTGCCTGAGTACATCCGCCCCGACATGAACAATGCCTCGCCTACACGCGACCTGAACGCCGACCTCGGCCTCTTCTTCAAGAATAAAGACTACCTGAAAGCCGCCAACCAGATCAGGCAGCACCTGCCCTACCTGAACAAAGCGATATACACTGAAAATCCCGACAGCCTGCTCGTCAACGCCCAGATCAAGTACGCCTACGGCTGCATTCTGCTCTGGAACCTTGACGACATCAATGGCAGCAAAGGCCTGCTGAGTTCCAACAATAAATTCCTCGCAGAAGTCAACGGCCGCGTGACCAAAGGAGAAGAATATCTGCTGGAAGTGATCGCTATGAAACAATTCCTCCTTCGCAAAGAAGCCCGTACCCTGCTGGAAAACGGGGCCAGCCGCTCCAAAATCACAAACGACAAGTCACTCAACAGCCAAGAAATCGAGATCATCAAAGTGATACTCGATGCCAAAACCGCCTTGTACAAACATTACCAATGAGCAGCCTATGCGCCCGAAAACACTCCTCTTCTGC